>NZ_JBHUWH010000127.1:0-17633 GCF_042670125.1 Kitasatospora sp. NPDC057198
TCCCAGCTTATCAGACGTTTTCCACTCCGTTTTCCGGAGTTTCATTCGATCCGATTCGCTTTCGCCTTTCGGCGCTCCCGAACTCTACCAGAGTTTCTCGGCCTGTTTTCCCCGCCCCGACTCGAACGAATTCGATTCCGGAGCGAAGCCGCACGACCGTGGGGCAACCCGGAGAACATTACGCACCGGGCTGCCCCAGGTCAAATCGGGTCGTGGGATCAGACCTCGACGACGACCGGGAGGATCATCGGGCGGCGGCGGTAGTTGTCCGCGACCCACTTGCCGACGGTCCGGCGGACCAGCTGCTGGATCTGGCGGACCTCCAGGACGCCTTCGCCGGCGGAGCGGGTCAGGGCCTCCTCCAGCTTGCCGGCGATCGAGGCGAACGCGCCGTCCTCGATGCCGGAGCCGCGGGCCTGGATGGTCGGGCCGCTGACGATCTTGCCGTTGGTGGAGTCGACCACCACGAAGACCGAGATGAAGCCCTCCTCGCCGAGGATGCGGCGGTCCTTGAGCGAGGCTTCGGTGATGTCGCCGACCGAGGAGCCGTCGACGTAGACGTAGCCGGCCTGGACCTTGCCGGCGATCCGGGCGACGCCCTTCTCCAGGTCGACGCAGACGCCGTCCTCGGCGATGACCACGCGGTTGCGCGGAATGCCCGTGGCGATGCCGAGGTCGGCGGCGGCGCGCAGGTGCCGCCATTCGCCGTGGACCGGCATCAGGTTCTTGGGCTTGCAGATGTTGAAGAAGTACAGGAGCTCGCCGGCCGAGGCGTGGCCGGAGACGTGCACCTTGGCGTTGCCCTTGTGGACGACCTTGGCGCCCCAGCGGGTGAGGCCGTTGATGACGCGGTAGACGGCGTTCTCGTTGCCGGGGATCAGTGAGGAGGCGAGGACGACGGTGTCGCCCTCGACGATGCGGATCTGGTGGTCGCGGTTGGCCATCCGGGACAGCGCGGCCATCGGCTCGCCCTGGGAGCCGGTGCAGATCAGCACCACCTCCTTGTCGGGGAGGTCGTCGAGGGTCTTGACGTCGACGAGCAGGTTGCCGGGCACCTTCAGGTAGCCGAGCTCGCGGGCGATGCCCATGTTGCGGACCATCGAGCGGCCGACGAAGGCGACCTTGCGCCTGTGCTCGTGCGCGGCGTCCAGGACCTGCTGGATGCGGTGCACGTGGCTGGCGAAGGAGGCGACGATGATGCGCTTCTCCGCGCTGGCGAAGACGTTGCGCAGGGCCGCGGAGATGTCGCGCTCGTGCGGGATGAAGCCGGGGACCTCGGCGTTGGTGGAGTCCACCAGGAGGAGGTCCATGCCCTCTTCGGCGAGCTTGGCGAAGGCCGGGAGGTCGGTGAGCCGGCCGTCCAGCGGGAGCTGGTCCATCTTGAAGTCGCCGGTGGCGACGACCATGCCCGCGGGGGTGCGGACGGCGACGGCGAGGGCGTCCGGGATGGAGTGGTTGACCGCGATGAACTGGCAGTCGAAGGGGCCGATCCGCTCGCGGTCGCCCTCCACGACCTCCAGGACGTAGGGGTGGATGCGGTGCTCGGCCAGCTTGGCCTCGATCAGGGCGAGGGTGAGCTTCGAGCCGATCAGCGGGATGTCCGGGTTCTCCCGGAGCAGGTAGGGCACGGCACCGATGTGGTCCTCGTGGCCGTGGGTGAGGATGATGCCGTCGATCTTGTCGAGGCGGTCCCGGATGTAGCTGAAGTCCGGGAGGATCAGGTCGACGCCGGGCTGCTCGTCCTCGGGGAAGAGCACGCCGCAGTCGATGATCAGGATCCGGTCGCCGTACTCGAGGACCGTCATGTTGCGGCCGATCTCGCCGAGGCCGCCGAGCGGGGTGATACGGAGGGCGCCTTCCTTGAGTGCGGGGGGCGCGCCGAGTTCGGGGTGCGGGTGGCTCAAAAGACTCTCCTCACGACGCACGCCATATGCCCGGGGGGTTCCTCCCCCGGCTGCATATGGCGTGCGTCCATCGTGGTTACCTGACTGCCGATGTGCCGCGCGCCTTCGGTCCCGGTCCAGCGGCGGACCCGGTCGGGTCCGGCGAGCCGGGGGCGCGCACGTCTGTTGTTGGTTACAGGTGTACCCCGCCGGCGGCGAGATCCTCCTTCAACCGGGCGGTCTCCGCCTCCGTGGCGGGGACCAGGGGGAGCCGGAGCGGGCCGGCCGGGTGTCCCTGCAGGTTCAACGCAGCCTTGGCGAGGATCACTCCCTGGGTGCGGAACATTCCGGCGAAGACCGGCAGCAGGCTCTGGTGGACGGCGAGCGCCTTGGCGGTGTCGCCGGCCGCGAACGCCTCGATCATGGTGCGGATCTCGGCGGAGACGACGTGGCCGACCACGCTGACCACGCCGACGGCTCCGACCGAGAGCAGCGGCAGGGTCAGCACGTCGTCGCCGGAGTACCAGGCGAGGTCGGCGCGGGCGATCGTGTGGGCGGCCGCGGCGACGTCGCCCTTGGCGTCCTTGTTGGCGACGATCCGGGGGTGCTCGCCGAGGCGGACCAGGGTGTCGCTGTCGAGGGCGACGCCGGAGCGGCCGGGGATGTCGTACAGCATGACCGGCAGGTCGGTGGCGTCGGCGACGGCGACGGTGTGCCGGTACAGGCCCTCCTGCGGGGGCTTGCTGTAGTACGGGGTGACGGCGAGCAGGCCGTGCGCACCGGCCTCCCGGGCCTGGCGGGCGAGCTCGATGCTGTGGCGGGTGTCGTTGGTGCCGACGCCGCTGATGACGTGGGCGCGGTCCCCGACCGCCTCGACCACGGCCCGGACCAGTTGGGCCTTCTCCGCGTCGGTGGTGGTGGGCGATTCGCCGGTGGTGCCGTTGAGCACCAGGCCGTCGTTGCCGGAGTCCACCAGGTGGGCGGCGAGGCGCTGGGCGCCGTCGAGGTCGAGGTCGCCCTCGGGGGTGAACGGGGTGACCATCGCGGTCAGGACCCGGCCGAAGGGCGTCTGCGGTGTGGAGGTCGGAGCCATGGGTCCAAAGCTACTCGTAGGGCGGTGGTCGGTAGCGACGCAGGTCCAGGGTTTGGACAGTCCGGGGGGTCGGGAGGGGCACCGGATCCCGGGCCAGACATGGGATTCCGGTGCTGCGCGCTCGGGGGTTCACGCAGCACCGGAATCCGTGTCCTGAGCGTATGGAGCGGCCGGGGAAGCCGCAATCCAGACATGCCACGCATTCCGCCCATCTGCCCGTCGGTGCAGGTCAGCGGGTGGTCCGGCGCCCCGGTCGAAGGCCGCACGGGTGAGCGCCGCCGGCCCGGCCCCCGACGCCCCGTCAGGCCGTCAGACCTTGCGCCAGCCCGGCACCCAGGCGCCGTTCTCGACGGTGTAGTCGCCGAACAGCGACGGGGCCTCCTTGACCATCAGCTCGCCGATCTTGCCGAACAGCAGCCGGATCTCCTCCTCGGCGCCCGGCGCGGTGCGGTTCTCGATGACGTGCCGCAGGGTGCGGACGTTGGCCGTCCAGACCAGACCGGTGGCCAGGCCCTCGGGGGCGAAGCGGCGCATGAAGGAGGTCTTCTCCTTCTTCTCGTGGAAGGGCACGCCCTCCTCGTCCAGCCCGAAGTGGTCGGCCATCCAGTGCTGGAACTCCTCGATCTCCTTCATCAGGCCGGTGGCCCGGGACATCAGCTCCTCGTCCTGCTTGGCCCACTCGGGGAACCAGAACGGGATGTCGTCGAGCCGGACGAAGCGCAGCGACTCCTGGGAGACCGCGACGCCGGCCCGGTGCCGGACCAGCTCGTGGGTGACCACCCGGCTGACGTTGTGCAGCACGAAGGTGAAGGAGACGTGCTCCAGCACCGAGCCGTGCGCGCTGGCCAGGATGTTCTTCAGGTAGACGTCCTGGTCGGTGCGGACCTTGGTGACGTTCGGGTTGAGGCCCGGCTTCCAGGAGCGGTAGCAGATCCGGCCGGCGAACTCGGCGAGGTTCTGGGCGTCGTCCAGGTCGCCGCGGTCGACCCGCTCCAGCCAGCTCTCGCCGCCGACGTCCTGCAGGTAGGCGGCGACCTCGTCGTAGTCGAGCTCGGGGCGGGCGATGAGGTGGACCTGGGGTTCTACTGCGCGCATGGGAGAACGTCCTGAGGGGGTCTGGAGGAGAGTACGGGTCAGTCTACGGCGGTGGGAGAGCCCGCTCCGTGCAGCTTGATGGCGTGCTGCATGGCCTTGCGGGCGCGCGGCACGTCGCCCGCGTCGGCGTACGCCACCGCCAGCCGGAAGAAGTTCCGCCAGTCGGTGGGGTCCGCTTCGGTCTCGGCCTTGCGGCGGGTGAACACCGCGTCGGCGGAGGCGCGGTCGATCCGGCCGCCGGCGGTGCGCTTCAGCTCGTCGACGGGCAGGCCGCCCTCGGCCTCCAGCTCGCGGGCGAGCCGCTCGCTGGCCCGGCCGAAGCGGACGGTCTGGACGAGGAACCAGACGCCGATCACCGGGATGACGAAGGCGCACAGGCCGATGCCGATGCCCAACGGCTTTCCGGTGGCGACCAGTTGGGCGCCCTCGCCGATGCAGACCAGGCTGACCAGCAGCAGCAGGCCGGAGAGGACGAAGAAGCCGGTGCGGGAGGTCATCTCACAGGTCCAGGAAGTGTTCCAGGCCGAAGGTCAGGCCCGGGTGGTCGGCGATCTTCCGCGCGCCGAGCAGGATGCCGGGCATGAAGCTGCTGTGGTGCGTGGAGTCGTGCCGGATCGTCAGGGTCTCGCCGGTGTCGCCGAACATCACCTGCTGGTGGGCCAGCAGGCCGCGCAGCCGGACCGCGTGCACCGGGACGCCGTCCACGTCGGCGCCGCGGGCGCCGGGCAGGCCGTGGGTGGTCGGGTCGTGCTGCGGGGGCAGGCCGGCCTCGGCGCGGGCGGCGGCGATCAGCTGGGCGGTGCGGGTGGCGGTGCCGGAGGGGGCGTCGGCCTTGTTGTCGTGGTGGAGCTCGATCACCTCGACGGACTCGTAGTACCGGGCGGCGAGCTGGGAGAACTTCATCCCGAGGATCGCGCCGATGGAGAAGTTCGGGGCGATCAGCAGGCCCAGCCCGGGGGCCTTCGCGAGCAGGCCGCGGACGGTCTCCAGGCGCTCGTCGGTCCAGCCGGTGGTGCCGGTGACCACGTGGATGCCGTGGGTGAGGCAGTAGTCGAGGTTGCCCATCACCGAGTCGGGGTGGGTGAGTTCGACGGCGACGTCGACCCGGGCCTCGGTGAGTTCGGTCAGCTCGGAGCCGCGGCCCAGGGCGGCCACCAGCTCCATGTCCCCGGCGGCCTCGACGGCCTTGACGGCCTCCGAGCCGATCCGGCCCCTGGCGCCGATCACGGCGACGCGCAGCGTCATGTCAGTCTTCCTCTCAGGCCGGTCGGTCAGACCAGCAGGTCGGCGAGCTTGGCCGCCCGCCGGTCGTTGATCGGGCCGATCAGGGCGAGCGAGGGGCGGTGCGCCCCCAGCACATCACGGGCGACGGCGTGCACGTCGTCCAGGGTCACCGCGGCGATCTTCCCGAGCATCTCGTCCACCGACAGGTGGTGGCCGTAGGAGAGCTCGGCCTTGCCGATCCGGTTCATCAGCGAGCCGGTGTCCTCCATGCCGAGCACGGTGGAGCCGGAGATCTGGCCGATGGCGCGGCGCAGCTCCTCCTCGGTGATGCCCTCCGCGACCACCCGGGCGAGTTCGCTGCGGCAGATCTTCAGCACCTCCTCGACCCGCTTGGGCTGGCAGCCCGCGTAGATGCCGAACAGGCCGGTGTCGGCGTACGAGGAGGAGTAGGAGTACACCGAGTACGCCAGGCCGCGCTTCTCCCGGACCTCCTGGAACAGCCGGGAGCTCATGCCGCCGCCGAGGGCCGCGTTGAGCACGCCGAGCGCCCAGCGGCGCTCGTCGTGGCGGGGGATGCCGGGGAGGCCGAGGACGAGGTGGGCCTGCTCGGTGGGGCGGTTGAGGACGGCGGCCCGCCCGGCGGTGCGGACGGTCTTGACGCCGCGCCGGACCTCGGCGGGGTGGCCCTTGGACTTGGCCAGGACGGGCGCGAACGCCTGCTGGACCAGCTTGACCACCTTGGCGTGGTCGAGGTTGCCGGCCGCGGCGACCACCAGGTTCTCCGGCTTGTAGCGGCGCTGGTAGAAGCCGGCGATCTGGTCGCGGGTGAGCGCGGTGACGGTCTCCTGGGTGCCCAGGATGGGGCGGCCGAGCGGGGTCGCCCCGAAGACCACCTCGGCGAACAGGTCGTGCACCACGTCGCCCGGGTCGTCCTCGGCCATCGCCATCTCCTCGAGGATGACGCCGCGTTCGGACTCCACGTCCTCGGGGCGGATCAGCGAGCCGGTCAGCATGTCGCAGACCACGTCGATGGCGAGCGGCAGGTCGGTGTCCAGGACCCGCGCGTAGTAGCAGGTGTTCTCCTTGGCGGTGAAGGCGTTCATCTCGCCGCCGACCGCGTCCAGCGCGGCGGAGATCTCCAGCGCGTCGCGCCGGGCGGTGCCCTTGAAGAGCAGGTGCTCCAGGTAGTGGGTGGCCCCGTTGAGGACCGGGGTCTCGTCCCGGGAGCCGACGCCGACCCAGATGCCGAAGGTGGCGCTGCGCACCGTCGGGAGGGTCTCGGTGACGACCCGCAGGCCGCCGGGGAGGACCGTGCGGCGGACGGTGCCCGCGCCGCCTTCGGTGCCCTTGAGCAGGGTCCGGGTGGTTCCGGGGCGCTGTTTCGCCGCCGAGGCCTGGGCCACGGGTGTTCCTTCCAACTGCTGCTTCACGAACAGGACTTCTACGAACAGGGTGCGGCCCGCACGCGCCGGGAAGGGCGTGCGGGCCGCGGGTGCTACGGGGTCGTCACTCGGAGGCGGCGGCCTCGCCGCCCTCCTCGCCCTCGACGACCGGGATCAGCGACAGCTTGCCGCGCGGGTCGATCTCGGCGATCTCGACCTGCACCTTGGCGCCGACGCCGAGCACGTCCTCGACGTTCTCGACGCGCTTGCCGCCGGCCAGCTTGCGGATCTGCGAGATGTGCAGCAGACCGTCCTTGCCCGGCATGAGCGAGACGAAGGCGCCGAAGGTGGTGGTCTTCACCACGGTGCCCAGGTAGCGCTCGCCGACCTCCGGCATGGTCGGGTTGGCGATCTGGTTGATCGTCGAGCGCGCGGCCTCGGCGGCCGAGCCGACGGAGGCACCGATGTAGATGGTGCCGTCGTCCTCGATGGTGATCTCGGCGCCGGTGTCCTCCTGGATCTGGTTGATCATCTTGCCCTTGGGGCCGATGACCTCGCCGATCTTGTCCACCGGGATCTTGATGGTGATGATCCGCGGCGCGTTCGGGGACATCTCGTCCGGGGCGTCGATCGCCTCGTTCATGACGTCGAGGATGTGCAGGCGGGCGTCCTTGGCCTGCTTCAGCGCGGCGGCCAGCACCGAGGCGGGGATGCCGTCGAGCTTGGTGTCGAGCTGCAGCGCGGTGATGAAGTTCCGGGTGCCGGCGACCTTGAAGTCCATGTCGCCGTACGCGTCCTCGGCGCCGAGGATGTCGGTCAGCGTCACGTAGTGGGTCTCGCCCTCGATCTCCTGCGAGATCAGGCCCATGGCGATGCCGGCGACCGGGGCCTTCAGCGGCACACCGGCGTTCAGCAGCGACATGGTGGACGCGCAGACCGAGCCCATCGAGGTGGAGCCGTTGGAGCCGAGCGCCTCGGAGACCTGGCGGATCGCGTAGGGGAACTCCTCGCGGGTCGGCAGGACGGGGAGGAGCGCACGCTCGGCGAGGGCGCCGTGGCCGATCTCGCGGCGCTTCGGGGAGCCGACGCGGCCGGTCTCGCCGACCGAGTACGGCGGGAAGTTGTAGTTGTGCATGTAGCGCCGACGGGTCTCCGGGGAGAGCGTGTCGAGCTGCTGCTCCATGCGCAGCATGTTCAGCGTGGTGACGCCCAGGATCTGGGTCTCGCCGCGCTCGAACAGGGCCGAGCCGTGCACCCGCGGGATGGCCTCGACCTCGGCGGCCAGGGTGCGGATGTCGGTGACGCCGCGGCCGTCGATGCGGACCTTGTCCTTGATGACGCGCTCGCGGACGATCTTCTTGGTCAGCGCGTTGTAGGCGGCGCTGATCTCCTTCTCGCGGCCCTCGAACTCCGGGAGCAGCTTGTCGGCGGCGACGCCCTTGATGCGGTCCAGCTCGTTCTGGCGCTCCTGCTTGCCGGCGATGGTGAGCGCCTTGGCGAGCTCGTCCTTGACGGCGGAGGTCAGCGCGGCCAGCACGTCGTCCTGGTACTCCAGGAAGCGCGGGAACTCGCCGGTCGGCTTGGCGGCCTGCTTGGCGAGCTGGGACTGCGCGGCGCACAGCACCTTGATGAACGGCTTGGCGGCCTCCAGGCCGGCGGCGACGACCTCCTCGGTGGGGGCCTCGGCACCGCCCTCGACCAGCTTGATGGTCTTGTCGGTGGCCTCGGCCTCGACCATCATGATCGCGACGTCGCCGTCCGGCAGGACGCGGCCGGCCACGACCATGTCGAAGACGGCCGACTCCAGCTCGGAGTGGGTCGGGAAGGCCACCCACTGGCCGTTGATCAGCGCGACGCGGACGCCGCCGATCGGGCCGGAGAACGGCAGGCCGGCCAGCTGGGTGGAGGCGGAGGCCGCGTTGATGGCCACCACGTCGTACAGGTGGTCCGGGTTGAGCGCCATGACGGTGACGACGACCTGGATCTCGTTGCGCAGGCCCTTGACGAAGGACGGGCGCAGCGGGCGGTCGATCAGGCGGCAGGTGAGGATCGCGTCCTCGGAGGGGCGGCCCTCGCGACGGAAGAACGAGCCGGGGATGCGGCCGGCGGCGTACATCCGCTCCTCGACGTCCACCGTGAGGGGGAAGAAGTCGAAGTGCTCCTTGGGCTGCTTCGAGGCGCTGGTGGCCGACAGCACCATGGTGTCGTCGTCCAGGTAGGCCACGGCGGAGCCGGCGGCCTGACGGGCCAGGCGGCCGGTCTCGAAGCGGATGGTGCGGGTACCGAAGCTGCCGTTGTCGATGACGGCCTCGGCGTAGAAAACGTTCTCTTCCACCTGGAAGATCTCCTCTTTCGTACGTCTCCCCAGGAGCGCCCCTGCGCTTGCCTGCCGTGGCCCGGGCAGCTGGGCCGGTCTTCGATCGAAGCCACCGGGTCGTGCCCCGTTCCTCGGGGTTCCCGGCGGCCACTACCGAGGACCGGCGCCTTTCGGCGCGCGGCGGTGGCGTGTGGACGCTCCTGCGGGGTGCGGGCGGCCTCCGTTGGAGACCTTGATTCGGCCCGCTAGGGCGGGCATGCCCTTTACCTTACAAATTCACACCCTACCGAGTGCGGCTTTACGCCGACGGCTTCGTCGCGGGGTGTGGTCGGAGGGCTGCCCGGAGTGGCGCGGAATGCGCCGAGGGGCGGCTCCCCCGGTGAGGGGAGCCGCCCCTGCGAGCGGTGTCAGCGGGCGCCGCCGGCGGCACCGCGGCGGATGCCGAGGCGGTCCACCAGGGTGCGGAAGCGCTCGATGTCCTTCTTGGCCAGGTACTGCAGCAGGCGGCGGCGCTGGCCGACCAGGATCAGCAGGCCGCGGCGCGAGTGGTGGTCGTGCTTGTGGAACTTGAGGTGCTCGGTCAGGTCCGAGATCCGGCGGGAGAGCATGGCCACCTGGACCTCGGGGGAGCCGGTGTCGCCCTCCTTCTGGCCGAACTCGGCGATGATCTGCTTCTTGACGTCAGCGGCGAGGGCCACGGGCATCTCCTTCGGTGTGGCCGAGTGGTCCTGGTCGGAAGCACAGGACCTGACGGGACTCGGACGGATCAACGATACCAGCGCGGCTCAGCCGGTCGCGCCGCGCACCATGTTGTAGACGTTCAGGACGGCGAGCGTGAGCGGGACGAGCGCGAGCAGCATCAGGCTGTCGACCATGTCCAGGATGCGGCCCCAGAACGGGGACACCCCGGAGCGGGGGACGATCAGCGCGATCGCGGTCATCACCGCGGCGCCGGCCGCGATGGACGCGGCGAGCCACACGGTGCGCAGGTCGCCGCCGCCCTCGTTGGTGAGCTTGGCCATCAGCAGGTGCAGCGGGGTGTGCAGGGCCAGGCCGAGGATCAGCAGGGACAGCGCGGCCAGGCCGGAGATGGTGAGCGCGAAGACCTGCGCGGTGTAGCGGAACAGCCGGGCCCGCAGCATGGTCGAGACGCCGATGGCCAGGGCCAGCAGTTCGGCCCAGGTCCGGTCGCTGAAGCCGAGCACGGCGCAGGCGCCGACGATGGTGGCGGAGGCGCCGCCGACCAGGCCGACCAGCACCTCGTGGCCGCGGCGGGCCTGGGCGGCGATCCGCTCGTACTGGACGGTCTCGGCGGTGTTGGCCTCCTCGCCGTAGGCGCTGCCGCGGGTGCGGGTCTGGCCGGGGGCGCTGAAGCCGACGGGCAGCCGGGCGAAGCGGGCGGAGAGCGCGGGCAGGAAGCCGACCGCGGCGACGCCGGCCACGCCGGTGACCGCGGCGATGTCGGTGATCGCGGTGCCGGACATCAGGACCGCGGCGAAGGTGGCCAGGGTGCCGGCCGCGGCGAGGAAGGAGGCGGCGACGAACGCCGAGTCCTTCTCCGGCAGCAGGCCGACCAGCAGGACGGAGAGCACCAGCACGACGACGCAGCCGACCAGGAACTGGAGCCGGCCGGGGCCGTCGCCCTCGTTGGCGACGTCGATGATGCCGGAGCCCGCCAGCATGGCGTGCGGCAGTGCGCCGAGGCCGAGGGCCAGGGCGGCGGTGTGGTCGGCGTAGACCCGGGCGCGGACACCGGCGAAGGTGACCAGGACGACCGCGGTGACGCCGGCCAGGATGCCGGGCAGGCCGAACATGTTGTGCCGCAGGTCGGAGAACCAGAGCGCGAAGGCCAGCAGCGTGAGCAGCACGGTGCCCGCGACCAGGCCGAAGGCCCGCATCAGGTCCGGGCTCCAGAAGCGGCGGTCGGCCTCGACGGCGGAGGCGATGGCGTCCGCGACGTCGTCGTAGACCGCCGGCGGCAGCGACTCCGCGAACGGGCGCAGGCTCAGCAGGTCGCCGTCGCGGACCTGCTGGGCGGCCAGCGGCAGTCCGCTGTCCAGCACGGTGCCGTCCCGGCGGACCAGGTGGAAACCGGTGGGCGTCCCGTCCACCTGGGTCTGCCCGGAGAGCCGGAGCACCTCCGGGTAGATGTCCGCGAGTGGGACGTCCTCCGGCAGGGCGACGTCGATCCGGCTGTCCGGAGCCACCACGGTGACCCGGCAAAAACCGGTCGTTGCGTTGTTGCTCACCGGCCCTCTCCCCCTCGTTGGCTGTGTCGGCAAGTCTGCTGACCACTCGTCGCAGCGGTTCCGGAACTGTCACGGTCCGAACGAGAGTTGGCGCGGCGACACCTTACCCTCCGGCGGAAGGGCGGCGCGCGCGGGGTCCGGGCGCCGCGGCCGGCCGGCCCGCTGACGGCGGATCAGTCCCGGTCGGGGGCCCGATCCGACCCCGTGGACGAACTGCTTGGCGTGCGCAGTAGGATCGGCCCCTGCGCACGGCGTACGGGGGCGGCGGTCGAAGACGCGACAGCCCCGCGCGCCTGCGGTTCGGCGGAGCGGGGGCGGCGTCATCACACGGGGCGCCCTCACCGTACGTATCCAGATGCGTGAGGGCGGATTGTGAGCGAGCGATGGGGGCGCCCCCTGTCAAGTGCCCTGGGAGGGCGCGTCGTTGAGAACGGGGAGCCGTGCTCTGCGGCTGCCGCCCGGGACGGGGTGATGGCATGAGTACGGTGACGGTGAAGCGCCCGCCGCGGGCGTTCCCGCCGGCGGTGTCGGAGGAGCCGGTCGAGCTGGTTCCACCGCCCGAGCTGCCGCGCGGCGGCGGCGAGGACTGGCTGATGACGCTGATGCCGATGCTCGGCATGGGCGGCAGCGCGGCCTTCCTGTTCCAGGGCGGCCAGGGGCCGATGAAGATGATGGGCGTCCTGATGATCGCCTCCACCGCCGCGATGGCGGTGGCGCAGATCGTCAGGGCCCGCAAGGGCGGCAGCGCGGCGACCTCGGACGAGCGCCGCGACTACCTGAAGTACCTGCAGCAGAAGCGCCGCGAGGTGCGCCGCACCGCGGAGCGGCAGCGCGGTTCGCTGCTGTTCACCCACCCGGAGCCGGACCAGCTGTGGTCGGTGGTGGCGGAGGGCCGCCGGCTGTGGGAGCGCCGGCCCACCGACGCGGACTTCGCGCAGATCCGGGTCGGTCTCGGCCCGCTGCAGCTGTCGACGCCGCTGGTGGCGCCGCAGACCGCGCCGATGGACGAGCTGGAGCCGCTCGCCGCGGAGGCGATGGGCACCTTCATCAAGACCCACGGCACCCTGCAGGACCTGCCGCTGGCGGTCTCGCTGCGGGCGTTCTACCACATCACGGTGTGCGGCGACCCGGACTCGGTGTACGGCAACGTGCGGGCGATGGTGGCCCAGTTGGCGACCCTGCACTCCCCCGAGGACCTGATGATCGGGGTGGCCGCCGCGCCCGGCGCGGTGGAGGAGTGGGAGTGGGCGAAGTGGCTGCCGCACACCCAGCACCGCAAGGAGAGCGACGGGGCCGGTTCGCGGCGCCTGATCGCCTCCGGTCTGGGCGAGCTGGAGGAGCTGCTGGCCAACGAGCTCGCGGGCCGCAAGGGCTTCTCCCGGGACAGCACGCCGACCCCGGACCAGCCGCACCTGGTGGTCATCATGGACGGCGCCTCGGTGCCGGTCGACTCGGTGATCGCCGGCCCGGAGGGCGTCCAGGGCGTCACCGTGATCGAGGTCGTCCCGGGTGACCTGGACGAGCCCAACGGCCACCTGGTGATCACCGTCGGCAAGGACGAGCTGCTGCTGGAGGCGGCGTCCGGGGCGAGCTACCCGGGCAAGCCGGACACCCTGTCGGCCTGGCAGTCCGAGGCGCTGGCCCGGCAGTTGGCGCCGTTCCGGGCGTCGGCGGGCGGCGACGACAGCGACCCGTCGCTGGTGTCGATGGACTTCACCGAGATGATGCACACCGGCGACCCGGGCTCCTTCGACCCGGCCCGGCACTGGCGTCCCAAGCCGATCCGCGAGAAGCTGCGCGTCCCGCTGGGTGTCGGCAGCAACGGCGAGTACGTCTGGCTGGACATCAAGGAAGCCTCGCTGGAGGGCATGGGCCCGCACGGCATGTGCGTGGGCGCGACCGGTTCCGGCAAGTCCGAGGTGCTGCGCACCATCGTGCTGGCGCTGGCGGTCACCCACTCCTCCGAGGTGCTGAACCTGGTCCTCGCGGACTTCAAGGGCGGTGCGACCTTCGCCGGCATGTCGGAGATGCCGCACACCGCGGCCGTGATCACCAACCTCGAGGGCGAAGCGACCCTGATCGACCGCATGCGCGACGCGATCGAGGGCGAGATGAACCGCCGCCAGGAGCTGCTGCGCGCGGCGGGCAACTACGCGAACATCAACGAGTACGAGCGGGCCCGCGCGGCCGGCGCGCCGCTCGACCCGCTGCCCTCGCTGCTGATGATCATCGACGAGTTCTCCGAACTCCTCACCGCGAAGCCGGACTTCATCGAGCTGTTCATCCAGATCGGCCGCATCGGCCGTTCGCTGGGCATGCACATGCTGCTGGCCTCGCAGCGACTGGAGGAGGGCAAGCTCCGCGGTCTGGACACCTTCCTCTCCTACCGCCTGGGTCTGCGCACCTTCTCGGCCGCCGAGTCGCGGGCCGCGATCGGCGTGCCGGACGCCTACCACCTGCCGCCGATCCCCGGCGTGGGCTACCTCAAGTTCGGCTCCGACGTGATGGAGCGCTTCCGCGCCGCCTACGTCTCCGGCAAGTACCGGGCGCCGGGCACCCAGCGCGCGGTCGGCGGCCAGGTGGTCACCGCCCAGCCGGTGCTGTTCACCGCCGCCGAGGTCGAGGTCGTCGAGCCCGAGGTGGAGATCCTCCCCGAACTCCCCGAGGAGGAGGAGAAGGACGAGGCGCTGCTGGACACCATGCTCGACGTGTTCGTGCAGCGCATGATCGGCCAGGGCCCGCCGGCCCACCAGGTGTGGCTGCCCCCGCTGGACGAGTCGCCGTCCGTGGACAGCCTGCTGGAGCCGCTGCAGATCAGCCCGGACCGCGGCCTGACCCCGGCGGCCGTCCGCCAGGGCAACCTGGTCGTCCCGGTCGGCATCGTCGACAAGCCGCGCGACCAGCGCCGCGACGTGATGTACCTGGACTACTCGGGCGCCGCCGGCCACGGCATGATCGTGGGCGGTCCGCGCTCGGGCAAGTCCACCATGGTGCGCACCATCGTGGCCGGCTTCTCGGTCACCCACACGCCGGTGGAGACGCAGTTCTACCTGCTCGACTTCGGCGGCGGCGGCTTCGGCTCGCTGGCCGACCTGCCGCACGTCGGCGGCGTCGCGGGCCGTCTGGACGTCGAGAAGGTCCGCCGCATGATCAGCGAGGTGCACGGCGTGCTCAACCGCCGTGAGGAGCTGTTCCGGGCGACCGGCATCGACACCATCGCCACCTACCGGGCCCGCCGGGCCGCCGGGCAGCTGCCCGACGAGCAGTTCGGCGACGTGTTCCTGTTCGTCGACGGCTGGCTGACCTTCAAGCAGGAGTTCGAGGTCCTGGAGCCGGTCATCGCCGACATCGTGCAGCGCGGTCTCGGCTACGGCGTGCACGTGGTGATCACCGCGGCCCGCTACGCCGAGGTCCGCCCGGCGCTGAAGGACCAGCTGCAGAACCGGGTGGAGCTCAAGCTCGGTGACTCGATGGAGTCCGAGATCGGCCGCAAGGTCGCCGCGAACGTCCCGCCGATCCCGGGCCGCGGTCTGACCTCCGACCAGCTGCACTTCCTGTCCGGCCTGCCCCGGATCGACGGCTCCAGCGAGACCGCGGACCTGGTGGACGGCGTGGCCGGCCTGGTCGCCCAGGTCAACGCGGCCTGGTCGGGCCCGCGGGCCCCGCAGGTGCGCATGCTGCCGCCGGTGCTGGACGGCCACTCGCTGCCCAAGGGCTTCGAGCACCCGGAGCTGGGTGTCGCGTTCGGTGTCGACGAGGTCGAGCTGGCGCCGGTGTTCGTCAACTTCGAGAGCGACCCGCTGTTCGTCGTCTTCGGCGAGAGCGAGTCCGGCAAGTCGGCGATGCTGCGGATGCTGATCAAGCAGATCACCGAGCGGTACACCCCGGACCAGGCCGGCATCGTGGTCGGCGACTTCCGCCGCTCGCTGCTCGGCGTGGTGCCGCAGGAGTACCTGGTCGAGTACGCGGCCGCCGCGCCCGCCATGACGGCGATCGTGGAGATGCTGCGCGGGGCCTGCGGGCGCCGCCTGCCCGGCCCGGACGTCACGCCGGAGCAGCTGCGCAACCGCAGCTGGTACAGCGGCAAGGACATGTTCGTGATCGTGGACGACTACGAGCTGGTCGCCACCCAGTCGGGCAACCCGATGGCGCCGCTGGCGGAGTTCCTGCCGTTCGCGCGCGACATCGGCCTGCGCCTGATCATCGCCCGCAACGCGGGCGGCGCCGGCCGCTCGCTGTTCGAGCCGGTGATGCAGCGCATGCGCGAGCTGGGCGGCCAGGGCGTGCTGCTCTCCGGTGACAAGGGCGAGGGCGCGCTGCTCGGCACGGTCAAGCCCCAGCCGATGCCGCCGGGCCGCGGTGTGTTCGTCTCCCGCCGGATCCAGGCGGGCCAGACGGTGCAGACGGGCTGGCTGCCGACGCAGATGTAGCGCGGGCGCCGTTCACGCACGGTGATCGAAAGGGCCGGGTTCCGGAAGGAGCCCGGCCCTTTCGGCACTCCGGCGGCAGAGCGGTGCCATAACGTTATCTTCCGTTTTTCGCAGTTTTCCTTCGGTTCCCGTAGCCGACCGCCGCCTCCGACGGCCCTTTTCGGCCCAGCGCCGCAGTGCGGCGGAGCGCCTTTGAATCAAACGTTAGCCAGCTCACTTCGCCTTCGAATCAAGCGTGGTTCGCCGGAGTTGACACTGTGGAAACATGCGTCCTACCCGCCCGGAGGCTGCATTCCGCAGGCAGGACGGCCTTATGACAACGGAATCCGCAGCCGATCACGCGTTGACTGGACCTATTCGTCCAGGCAACCTGGCGAGCCGGGAGCGAAGCAGAACCCAGACCGCGAGACCGTGCTTCGGAGGCGATACCGCTCCCGTCCCCCACATCACCGCTCAGTGGATCGGATGCCCCATGACCGACACGCTCTCCCCGAAGGTCGCCGCCCCCGAGGGGGACCACACCGCGGACAGCCCCAAGAAGCTCGCCCGATCGCTCGGCGTCGTGGGCGGCACCCTGCTCACGCTCTCCTGCGTGACACCGGCATCCTCACTCTTCGTGATCGTCCCGGACCTCTTCAGCAGCCTCGGCACCTTCACCCTGATGTCGATCGTGATCGGCACGGTCATCTGCATCGCGGTGGCGTTCTGCTACTCCGAGCTCGGCACCCTGGTGCCCTCCGCGGGCGGCGAGTACGCCATGGTCGGCACCCTGGCCGGCAAGTTCACCGGCTGGCTGGTGTTCATCCAGTCGCTGATCGTGGTGATGATCGTGCCCTCGATCATCGCGATGGGCACCGCCGAGTACCTGGCACCGATCATCCATGTCAACGACCAGTGGGCGGGCGCCGCGGTGATGATCGCGGCCACCGTGGCCGGCCTGCTGGACCTGCGGGCCAACGCCTGGATCACCGGCATCTTCCTGGTGCTCGAGGTCATCGCCTGCGCCGTGGTCGCCTTCCTCGGCTTCGGGCACAGCGAGCGCGGCGTGAGCAGCATGCTGCACGGCGCGGTCTCCGACGGGGCCGGCGGCTCCACCGGGGTGGGCTTCGCGATGGTCCTGACCGCGATGGGCACCGCGCTCTTCGTCACCCAGGGCTTCTCCACCGCGATCTACCTCTCCGAGGAGCTGGAGAACCCGCGCAAGAACGTCGCCCGCACCGTGCTGTGGACGCTCGGCCTGTCGGCCGCGATCATCATCGTCCCGGTCACCGCGATCACCATGGGCGCCCCCAGCCTGGACGCGCTGACCGAGGGCAACATCTCGGAGCTGGTGATCGGCTGGAGCAACAGCGGCGTCGGCACCTTCATCAGCCTGTGCATCGCGCTGGCGATCATCAACGCCGGCATCGTGATGGTCATCCAGAACTCCCGGGTGCTGTTCGCCTCCGGCCGCGACAAGGCGTGGCCCGAGCCGGTCAACAACGCCTTCGGCACCCTCAACAAGTTCAGCGCCCCGTGGATCTCCACCCTGGCCGTCGGCGTCCCCGGCGCGGTGCTCTGCTTCGTCCCGCAGAGCACCCTGATCAACATCACCGGCGTCGCGGTCGCCGCGCTCTACCTGCTGGTCGCCGTCGGCGCGCTGTTCTCCCGCCGCGGCCACCACCGGGACGCCCCGGCCTGGCGCCAGCCGCTGTGGCCCGCGCTGCCGGTCCTGGTGATCGTCGCCCTGGCCTACACCCTGACCCAGCTCGACAAGACCGCCCTGTGGTGGACGCTCGGCATCACCGTCGCCGCCAGCCTCTACTGGGTGTTCTACCTGCGGCCCCGCCCGGAGACCCGCTGGGTGATCACCCTCCCCGAGGACGAGCGCGTCTGACCCCCGCGGACCCGCTCCCGCGTCGGCCCCCGCCCGGTCCCCGAGACCGCGGCGGGGGGCGGGCCCCGGTAGGGGCCGGGCCCG
>NZ_JBHUWH010000128.1:0-17616 GCF_042670125.1 Kitasatospora sp. NPDC057198
GGTGCAGGGAGAGGTGCAGGCGGGAGACGTCGGGGTCGTCGAGCGGCACGTCGGCCTCGGTGGAGCGGCCGATCCGGATCCGTTCGCCGTGCAGGCGGTGGACGCCGCCGGCGTCGGGGCCGCCGACCACGCGCAGTTCGGCGGCGGGGCGCTCGTCGGTGCCCTCGGCGTCCGGGTCGGGTTCGCCGAGGGCGAGCACCGCGCCGTCCACCAGCGGGGGGTGGCCGAGCGGGGTCTGCTCGTCCAGCCGCCGCTCACCGTCGTAGAGGTGGACGTGCGTGGCGGAGCGGGCGCCGCGGACGCCGACCGCGCCGGCCAGGGCGGTCGCGACGGCGCCGAGCACGGTGCCGGCCGGCGCGGTGACCAGTACGTCGGCGGCGCTGCCGGGGCCGGCCGGGCCGCTGCGCGGTCGAAGGACGGTGAGCCGGATCTGCATCTCGCCCGGGGTCCCTTCTGCACACGTGTGGTGCCTGCCATCCTGCCACTCGGGACGGACAGTCCGCGCACGGTACCGGATTTGACGATCTTGCGATCATCGCCATGGTGAATCCGACGGTGGGTCAGGTCAAGGAGCGCCCGCCGCCCGGCCGCCGGCCCGCGCGCCGCCCGGCCGGGGAACGCCTCGGAAACCCGGGCGGGCACCGTTAGAGTTGCCGAAAATACGGGAGCCCGCCCGGCCGGGCGGACTCCCCAGGCCCCGGCGCCGTTCACGGGAACGGGGGAGTGCCGGAACGCGGCCCCGGCAGCGGGCGCCGGGTGACCGAACGGAGTGCACAGGTGCGGCCTGTCGGCAGTAAGTACGTGTTGGAGGAGGGCCTCGGGCGCGGTGCGACCGGTACGGTCTGGCGCGGCCGGGTGCGGGAGGACGCGGCGGTGCCGGGCCTGGTGCCCGGCCAGGCCGTCGCGGTCAAGGTGCTGCGCGAGGAGCTCGCCGCCGACCCGGACGTGGTGATGCGCTTCCTGCGCGAGCGCTCCGTCCTGCTCCGGCTGACCCACCCCAACATCGTCCGCACCCGCGACCTGGTGGTCGAGGGCGAGCTGCTCGCCCTGGTGATGGACCTGGTCGACGGCCCCGACCTGTACCGCTACCTGCGCGAGTCCGGCCCGCTGTCGCCGATCGCCGGCTCCCTGCTGATGGCCCAGGTCGCCGACGCGCTGGCCGCCAGCCACGCCGACGGCGTCGTGCACCGGGACCTCAAGCCCGCCAACGTGCTGCTGGCCACCCTCGCGGTGGACGGCGACGAGCGGATGCACCCGATGCTCACCGACTTCGGCATCGCCCGGCTGGCCGACTCCCCGGGCATCACCCGCACCCACGAGTTCGTCGGCACCCCCGCCTACGTCGCCCCCGAGTCCGCCGAGGGCCGCCCGCAGACCGCCGCGGTGGACGTCTACGGCGCGGGCATCATGCTGTACGAGCTGGTCACCGGCCGCCCGCCGTTCCGCGGCGACAACCCGATGGCCGTCCTCCAGGCGCACCTCGCCCAGGAGCCGCAGCGCCCCGGCGGCATGCCCGAGCCGCTGTGGACGGTGGTCGAGCGCTGCCTGCGCAAGGACCCGGCCCAGCGCCCCACCGCCGTCTCGCTGGCCGAGGCGCTGCGGGTGGTCGCGGCCGGCGTCGGCGTGCACGCCACCCCGGCCGCGGTGGACGCCGCGCTGGCCGTCGGCGACCTGCTGGTGCCCGACCCGGCGCTGGCCGCCGCCGCCCCCGCGCCGCACGACGCCACCCTGGCGGGCGCCTACGACCCGGCCGCCGCGACCCAGGTCATGGCGCACCGCCCGCCGGTGCCCGGCGCCGAGGACCGCACCCAGCTGATCGCCCCGCCGCCGGCCGCCCCGGCCGCCGAGCGCACCCGGGTGATGCCCGCGATGCCGCCCGGCCCCGAGCCGGCCGCCCCCGCGCAGCCGGAGGGCCCGCACCCGTGGCAGACCCAGCTGCGCGCCGCCCGGGACCGCAACGCGCAGACCCGGATCGGCCACTTCGAGCCGGAGGACCTGGGCGAGCCGCAGGTCGCCCCGCGCCCGTACCAGGCGGGCCAGTACCCGCAGCAGGGCCCCGGCGGCCGCCCGCCGGTCGCCCCGCCGCCGTACCAGCAGCAGGGCGGCCGGCCCCCGCAGGACGGCCGCTACGCCCCGCAGCAGGGCCCGTACCAGCCGCAGCCGCAGCAGGGCCGCCACCCGCAGCAGGGGCCGGGCGGCCGCCCGCCGGTCGCCCCGCCGCCGTACCAGGCCCAGCAGCAGGCCGGCCCGCCGCCCGGCTACGGCCAGCCGCAGGGCTACGGCGGGCCGCCGCCCGGCTACGGCGCGCCGCAGCGCCGCCCCGAGCCCGCGCCGCCGCGCCACCAGGAGCCGCCGCACCGGGAGCCGGAGCCGCCCCGCGAGGCGCCCCGGGAGCGGGAGCCGCGGCGGCGCAGCCCGAACCGGATGCGGATCCCCGGCCTGGGCTGCCTCAAGGGCTGCCTGCTGGTGCTGGTGGTGCTGGCCCTGGGCTGCCTGGCGCTGTGGAACTTCACGCCGCTGCCGCACTACTGGGACAACGTGGTCGGCTGGTACCACTCGGCGAGCGACTGGGTCACCAGCCACACCTGACGGTGGAATTGACGGTTTGTCGACAATCCCGCGAAATTCCACCGGATCGGTACCCCTCCGGGGGCCCTCCGGCGCCCCCGGAGGGCCCGCGGGCGCGTAGGTTGTTCGTCGAGCACCGACCTCACGAGCCCACGGAGCAGCATTGGCACGCAAGATCGGCAGCCGGTACACCGTCCACCAGGTGATCGGCCGCGGCTCGGCCGGCACCGTGTGGCTCGGCGAGGGCCCCGACGGCCCGGTCGCGGTGAAGCTGCTGCGCGAGGACCTCGCGGCCGACCAGGTGCTGGTCGGCCGCTTCGTCCAGGAGCGCGCCGCCCTCACCGGTCTCGACCACCCGCACGTGGTCGGCGTCCACGACATGGTGGTCGACGGCAGCGACCTCGCCCTGGTGATGGACCTCGTCCAGGGCAGCGACCTGCGCACCCGGCTGGAGCGCGACGGCGTGCTCAGCCCCGCCGTCGCCGCCTCGGTGATCGCCGACGTCGCCGACGGCCTGGCCGCCGCGCACGCCGCCGGCATCGTGCACCGCGACGTCAAGCCGGAGAACGTCCTGCTCGACCTCGCCGCCCCGCCCGGCCCGGCCGGCGCCCCGCGGGCCAGGCTCACCGACTTCGGCATCGCCCGCCTGGTCGACGCCCCCCGCCGCACCCGCGCCACCCGGATCATCGGCACCCCCGACTACCTCGCCCCCGAGATCATCGAGGGCCTGGAGCCGCGCGCCGCCGTCGACATCTACGCCACCGCCACCGTGCTGTACGAACTGCTCACCGGCACCACCCCGTTCGGCGGCGGCCACACCGGCGCGGTGCTGCGCCGGCACGTCACCGAGAACGTCCCCCCGGTCGAGGGCATGCCGGACGGCCTGTGGCGGATCATCTCCGAGTGCCTGGCCAAGGCCCCCGCCTCCCGGCTGCGCGCCGCCGAACTCGCCTCCCGGCTGCGCGAACTGCTCCCCGAACTGGCCGGCCTCGGCCCGCTCGCGGTGCCCGCCCAGCGCGGCGCCCCCGAGGAGGTGCCCACCCCCGGCGAGGCCGTCTACGCCGAGGCCGACGCCGCCACCGGCGGTGCCCACCGCCGCCGCCGCGGCCCCGCCGTCCCGCTGGTGCCCGGCCCGCAGCCCGACTCCACCCGGGACACCCACACCAGCCTGCGCCGCCCCTCCGCCCAGGAGCTCGCCTCCTACGCCGAGGAGTCCCGCGCCCAGCGCGACCGGCCCGCCGCCCACCGCCGCACCCGGGCCCAGACGATCCGCCGCCGCCGCACCCTGGCCGTGCTGATCGCCGTCGTCCTGCTGCTGGCCGGCGCCGCCGCCGCGTGGACGGCGTTCGCCGCCGAGCCCCCCGCGGGCGCCTCCGCGGCCGTGCACGCCTCCCGGTACCCCAGGTTGTAGCCGAGCCCCCCCGCGGAACCATTACCCTTGAGGCGTGGCAGCCGTCGATCCTTCCGAAGAGCTCAAGAACCTCGACTCGACCATGGCGTCGATCGAGGCAGTCCTCGACCTGGACAAGATCCGGGCCGACATCGCAACCCTGGAGGAGGAGGCAGCCGCCCCCACCCTGTGGGACGACGTCGCGAACGCGCAGAAGGTCACCAGCCGGCTCTCCTTCCTCCAGGGCGAACTGCGCAAGTTCGAGACCCTGCGCGGCCGGGTCGAGGACCTGGGCGTCCTGTTCGAACTCGCCGAGGCCGAGGACGACGCGGACACCCGCGCCGAGGCCGAGGCCGAGCTGGTCTCCGTGCAGAAGGCCGTCGAGGAGCTGGAGGTCCGCACCCTGCTCTCCGGCGAGTACGACGCCCGCGAGGCCCTGGTCAACATCCGCGCCGAGGCGGGCGGCGTGGACGCCGCCGACTTCGCCGAGCAGCTGATGCGCATGTACCTGCGCTGGGCCGAGCGGCACGGCTACCCGACCGAGGTATACGACACCTCGTACGCCGAAGAGGCCGGCATCAAGTCCGCGACCTTCACCGTCAAGGCCCCCTACGCCTACGGCACCCTCTCCGTCGAGCAGGGCACCCACCGCCTGGTGCGCATCTCCCCGTTCGACAACCAGGGCCGCCGGCAGACCTCCTTCGCGGGCGTCGAGGTGCTCCCCGTCGTCGAGACCTCCGACCACGTCGACATCGACGAGGGCGACCTGCGGATCGACGTCTACCGCGCCTCCGGCCCCGGCGGCCAGGGCGTCAACACCACCGACTCCGCCGTCCGGATCACCCACCTGCCGACCGGCATCGTGGTCTCCTGCCAGAACGAGCGCTCGCAGATCCAGAACAAGGCATCGGCGATGAACGTCCTCCAGGCCAAGCTGCTGGAGCGCCGCCGCCAGGAGGAGCGCGCCGCGATGGACGCCCTCAAGGACGGCGGCTCCTCCTGGGGCAACCAGATGCGCTCCTACGTCCTGCACCCGTACCAGATGGTCAAGGACCTGCGCACCGAGCACGAGGTCGGCAACCCGCAGGGCGTGCTGGACGGCGACATCGACGGCTTCATTGAGGCCGGCATCCGGTGGCGCAAGCAGCGCGAGAGCTGATCAGGGCGCGCACACGGTGAAGGGCCCCTCCGCTTCGGCGGAGGGGCCCTTCGTGGTCCTCGGGGTCAGTGCAGCAGCAGGGCGAGCGTGAGCACCGCGGCGAACAGCAGGGCCAGCAGCACCGCGGGGTTGAGCGTCGCGAACGGCCCGTGCTGCTCCTGCTGGAGCCGGGCGCGGTTGGCGCGGCACACCGGGCAGCGGCCGTCGCTCACGCGGCCGTTGCAGTTGGCGCACACCAGTTGGTCGCAGGTCATGCGATCTCCTCCTTGCTGCATAGCCAACGCGCCGGAGGCGGATTCGGTTCCGACTTCCTACCACTCTGCCAGGTTCCGTACCCCACGGCCCCCGGAGGGGAAGGGTTATCGATCTGTGACGTACCTCGCAATTTCCGGTCCGAACCGGAACAACACCTGACGAAACCACGGTCAGTAGGCGTCCGGCGACTGCGGGTGCCGTGGGGCATCGCGTAAGGTCACTGGCTCCGATCCACCTAGGATGGCCCCCGTGATGCAGCCGTGATCAGATTCGACAACGTCTCCAAGACCTATCCCAAGCAGAACCGTCCGGCCCTGGACAACGTCTCGCTGGAGATCGAGAAGGGCGAGTTCGTCTTCCTGGTCGGTTCGTCCGGTTCGGGCAAGTCGACGTTCCTGCGTCTGTGCCTGCGCGAGGAGCGCCCGTCCACCGGTGCGGTGCACGTGCTGGGCAAGGACCTGGGCAAGCTCTCGAACTGGAAGGTGCCGCACATGCGGCGCCAACTGGGCACCGTCTTCCAGGACTTCCGCCTGCTGCCGAACAAGACCGTCGGGCAGAACGTGGCGTTCGCACTGGAGGTCATCGGCAAGCCGAAGGGCACCATCAACAAGGTGGTGCCCGAGGTGCTCGACCTGGTCGGCCTCGGCGGCAAGGAGGGCCGGATGCCCGGCGAGCTGTCGGGCGGTGAGCAGCAGCGCGTGGCGATCGCCCGGGCGTTCGTGAACCGGCCGATGCTGCTGATCGCCGACGAGCCCACCGGCAACCTCGACCCGCAGAACTCGGTCGGCATCATGAAGCTGCTCGACCGCATCAACCGGACCGGCACCACCGTGCTGATGGCGACCCACGACCAGGCCATCGTCGACCAGATGCGCAAGCGCGTCATCGAACTCGACAAGGGCCTGCTGGTCCGCGACCAGGCCCGCGGCGTCTACGGATACCAGAGCTAGAAGAGAGAAGCATGCGCGCCCAGTTCGTTCTGTCGGAGATCGGCGTCGGTCTCCGCCGCAACCTGACCATGACCATCGCCGTCGTGGTCAGTGTCGCGCTGTCGCTCGCCCTCGCCGGTGCCTCGCTGTTGGTCCGCGACCAGGTCAACTCCATGAAGGACTACTGGTACGACAAGGTCGAAGTCAGCATCTACTTCTGCATCAAGGCGGACCACAACCTGCCGCAGTGCGCGGCGGGCGAGGCCACCGACGGCCAGGTCGCCGACGTGAAGGCCGCCCTGGACAAGATGCCGCTGGTGCAGAGCTCGACCTACGAGTCCTCCCAGGAGGCGTACAAGCACTTCAAGGACAGCAACCCGGACAACCCGCTGCTGGCGGCGGTCGGCCCGGACGCGATGCCGCAGTCCTGGCGGGTCAAGCTGAACGACCCGACCAAGTTCGACGTGGTGCAGAGCGCCTTCGCGGGCAAGCCCGGCGTCAAGGCGGTCGACGACCAGCGCAAGATCCTGGAGAACCTGTTCGGCCTGCTGCGCGGCCTGCAGACCGCGGCGTTCGTGATCATGGTGCTGATGCTGTTCGTCGCGCTGCTGCTGATCGTCAACACCGTCCGGGTGTCCGCGTTCAGCCGCCGCCGCGAGACCGGCATCATGCGGCTGGTCGGCGCGTCCAACTTCTACGTGCAGATGCCGTTCATCGCGGAGGCCGCGTTCGCCGCCCTGCTGGGCTCGGCGCTGGCCTCGGCGCTGCTGGTCGGCGGGCACTTCTTCGTCCAGCACTGGCTGGCCAAGAAGGTGCAGTTCATCACCTTCATCGGCCTGTCCTCGGTGCTGTCGGTCATCCCGCTGCTGGTCGTGGTCGGCATGGGGATGGCGGCGGTGGCCGCGTTCTTCACCCTCCGCAAGTACTTGAAGGTCTGACGCACCGTCGGTGCTACCGGTCGGCGCGCCCGCCCGCCTAGACTCGCAGGCATGCCGACAGCACCGCGGGTACGCCAGGGGATGACGCTCGGCCTGGTGTTCGGCGCGGTGCTGTTCGCCGGAGCGGCCTCGGGGGCCTGGGGGGAGCCGGACGGCTCCACCCGGGCCCCTTCGTCGTCCGAGGCCCTCCCGTCCGCCGCCGACCTGGCCGGGGCCGACCTGACCCCGCAGCAGGCCCGGCAGCTGGTCGGCGACAGCGGCGACCGCTGGGCCGCCTACCTGAGCCCGCAGCAGTACGCGGACCTCACCGGCGGCCGGTACGCGGGCGTCGGGCTGAGCGTGGACCGGGAGGCCGGCGGGCCCACCACGGTCGCCGAGGTGCTGCCCGGCTCGCCCGCCGCGCGGGCCGGCATCGAGGCCGGCGAGCACCTGGTCAGCGTCGACGGGACGCCCGCCGAGCAGCTCCCGGTCACCGAACTGGTCTCCCGGCTGCGCGGCGGACCGGCCGGCAGCGCGGTCGCCGTGGGCGTCCGGGACGAGACCGGGCCGGTGCGCCAACTCACCCTCACCCGCGCCGAACTGGCCGCCCGCGAGGTCGAGGTCGACCACCCGGCGCCCGGCGTGGCCCGGATCGCCGTGCACGCCTTCACCGAGAGCGTCGGCGACCAGGTGCGGGCCGCCGCGGCCGGCGCCCGGGGCGTGGTGCTCGACCTGCGCGGCAACTCCGGCGGCCTGGTCGCGGAGGCCGTCGACACCGCCTCGGTGTTCCTCGACGGCGGGCCGGTCGCCAGCTACCAGGCGAACGGCGAGCACCGCGAACTGACCGCCGCCGCGGGCCGCAGCACCGCCGCCCCGCTGGTGGTGCTGGTCGACGGCGGCACCATGAGCGCCGCCGAACTGCTGGCCGGCGCGCTCCAGGACCGCGGCCGGGCCGTCCTGGTCGGCAGCCGCACCTTCGGCAAGGGCACCGTCCAGCAGCCCAGCCGGCTCGCCGACGGCTCGGTGCTGGAACTCACCGTCGGCCGCTACCGGACCCCGGCCGGCCGCTCCCCGGACGGCACCGGCTTCCAGCCCGACGTGCCCGCCGCGGGGGAGGACCCGCAGGCGCTCGCCCTCAGGGTGCTGGACGGGCTGAGCGACTCCGACCCGGCGTCCCCCGCGGACCCGGCGCACCCGGCCGACCCCGCGCACCCCGGCGCCCCCGCGCACCCCGGGACTCCCGCCGCCCCCGGGCCCGCCGGGTCCGCCCCGCCCGCCGGGTCCGTCCCGCCGGCCGCGTCCGCCGCGCCGTCCGCCACCCCGTCCGCCGCGCCGTAAAGGGGCTGCCGCGCCCGCCGCCGAGGTGCGAGAATGGCCGGGCTATGGCAAAGGAAACGGGCAAGAAGCTGGTCGCGCAGAACAAGAAGGCGCGGCACGAGTACACCATTCTCGACACCTACGAGTGCGGCATGGTGCTCACCGGTACCGAGGTCAAGTCGCTGCGCGAGGGCCGGGCCAACCTGGTCGACGGCTACGCGTACGTCCAGGGCGGCGAAGCCTGGATCGACAACGTGTTCATCCCCGAGTACGCGCAGGGCACCTGGACCAACCACTCGGCGCGGCGCAAGCGCAAGCTGCTGCTGCACAAGATGGAGATCCGCAAGATCGAGTCCAAGGTGAAGGAGACCGGCCACACGCTGGTCCCGCTGTCCCTGTACTTCAAGGACGGCCGCGCCAAGCTCGAACTCGCCCTCGCGGTCGGCAAGAAGCTGTACGACAAGCGGCAGACCCTGCGCGAGCGGCAGGACCGCCGCGAGGCCGACCGCGCGGTGGCCGCCGTCCGCCGCCGCACCGGGCAGGGGTGAGGCCGGCCGGGAGCGCCGCGGTCCGTTAATGCGCTGGACCCTTGACGCACGGGTTGAGTACTATGGCAGCGCACCACCCGGTAGGGGGCCCGCCTCCCGCCGGAGCTGTTTGTCAAAAAAACATGGGGATGATCGGTTTCGACAGTGACAGTCGAAACAGGAGAAGCGAGCCGAGGAACGCGGCAATGATCTCGTTAACCATCTGTCGCAAAAAAATAATCGCCAACTCTAAGCGCGATTCCCAGCAGTTCGCTCTCGCAGCCTGATCTGCGAAAGTGAATGGGTGTCAGCCCGGGGCGTTCCCGACCCGGATCCTGGCATAATCTAGGGAACTCAACCTTCCACCCCGGTCGCGGGGGTGGCGGGGAAACCAAACAGTGACTGGGCCTGTTGGCGGCTTGTCCGCGTGACCGCCAGGGCCGAGAAAATCACAGCGGACTGCGCTCGGAGAAGTCCTGAATCCACTTCACTGGACCCGGGTTCGATTCCCGGCATCTCCACCACCCCATGTGCATCGCAGAGCCGCCCTCCACTCCGGAGGGCGGCTCTCGTGCGTTCCCGCACCCCTCACACGCCGGGCCCGCGGCGGGTGAGAGGACGGTTCCGCACCCTTCACACCGCACAACGAACCCGAAATCGTGAGCTCCTAGCGTCGGTGGCACAGGGTCCAGAACACCCGCACTCGAAGGAGCGAGCCCATGGACGGCACCACCACCAACGGCAGGACCGGCGGTCGCTGGATCCAGCAGTGGGACCCGGAGGACACCGCGTTCTGGGAGTCCACCGGCCGCCGCACCGCCCGGCGCAACCTCGCCTTCTCGGTGCTCTCCGAACACATCGGCTTCTCGATCTGGAGCCTGTGGTCGGTGATGGTGCTCTTCATGGGCAAGGAGTACGGCATCGACCCGGCCGGGAAGTTCTTCCTGGTCGCCATGCCCACCCTGGTCGGCTCCTTCGTCCGGATCCCCTACACCGTCGCGGTCGCCCGCTTCGGCGGCCGGAACTGGACGGTCGTCTCCGCGCTGCTGCTGCTCCTGCCCACCCTCGCCGCCGCGTACGTCATGCACCCCGGCACCTCGTACACCACCTTCATGCTGGTCGCGGGGCTCACCGGGTTCGGCGGCGGCAACTTCGCCTCCTCGATGACCAACATCAACGCCTTCTACCCGGCCCGGCACAAGGGCTGGGCGCTCGGCCTCAACGCGGGCGGCGGCAACATCGGCGTGCCGGTGATCCAGCTGGTCTCGCTCGGCGTGATCGCCTGGGCCGGCGCCGGGCACCCCCGCCTGGTGCTGGGCGTCTACCTGCCGCTGATCGTGGTCGCCGCGCTGTGCGCCGCCCTGTTCATGGACAACCTGGCCCCGATGAAGGCCGACACCGGCTCGCTCGCCGCGATCGTCCGGGAGAAGCACACCTGGCTGATGTCGGTGCTGTACGTCGGCACCTTCGGCTCCTTCATCGGCTTCTCCTTCGCCTTCGGCCTGGTGCTGCAGAACCAGTTCGGCCGCACCCCGCTGCAGGCCGCCCAGCTGACCTTCCTCGGCCCGCTGCTCGGCTCGGTGGTCCGCCCGCTCGGCGGGAAGCTTGCCGACCGGTTCGGCGGCGCCCGGATCACCCTGTGGAACTTCGCCGCGATGGCCGCCGCCGCGAGCCTGGTCACCTACGCCTCGTCGATCCGCTCGCTGCCGGTCTTCCTCACCGGCTTCGTCGCCCTGTTCGCGCTGGCCGGCCTCGGCAACGGCTCTACCTACAAGATGATCCCCGGCATCTTCGACGCCAAGGCCCAGGACCGGATCGCGGCCGGCGCCACCCCCGAGGACGCCGCCGCCTGGTCCCGCAAGATGTCCGGCGCCGCGATCGGCGTGATCGGCGCGGTCGGCGCCCTCGGCGGCCTCTTCATCAACCTCGCCTTCCGCGAGTCCTTCCTGATCGCGAAGTCCGGCACCCCCGCCTTCGTCTCCTTCCTCGCCGCCTACGCCGTCTGCTTCGCCCTCACCTGGACGGTCTACCTCCGCCGCCCCGCCCCCGCCGCGACCAGCACCGACGCCCCCGCCCTCGCCCAGGTCTGAACCGCCGTCACACCCCCGGGACCGCCCCGAGCCGCAGCGAAACACGCCGGTAATCGGTGCGACCCGGGGGTGACACCGCGACCGGCCACGATTGATCACCACCCACCCGACCGCCGCCCCCGTCCCCAGCCAGGACACCCGGGGCGGCGCACCCCAGAGGACGACACCGCATGGCCGACCCGACCCGACGCCTGCCGGACGAACCCGGGCCCGCCGAGAGCGGCCCGCTCGCCGGCTGGACCATCGGCATCACCGCCGCCCGCCGCGCCGACGAACTCACCGCCCTGCTCCAGCGCCGCGGCGCGAGCGTGCTGCGCGCCCCCGCCCTGCGGATCGTCCCGCTCGCCGACGACACCGAACTGCACACCGCCACCCGCGCCCTGGTCGCCGACCCGCCCGACCTCGCCGTCGCCACCACCGGCATCGGCTTCCGCGGCTGGATGGAGGCCGCCGACGGCTGGGACCTCGGCGAGGACCTGCGCACCGCCCTCGGCCGCGGCTCCGTGCTCGCCCGCGGCCCCAAGGCCAAGGGTGCGATCCGCGCCGCCGGACTGCGCGAGTCCTTCTCCGCCGCCACCGAGTCCTCCGCCGAGGTCCTCTCCCACCTCCTCGACCAGGGCGTCGACGGCCGCCGGATCGCCGTCCAGCTGCACGGCGCCCCGCTGCCCGGCTTTGTCGAGTCGCTGCGCGCCGCCGGGGCGGACGTCGTGGAGGTCCCGGTCTACCGCTGGCTCCCGCCCGCCGACCTCGGCCCGCTCGACCGCCTCCTCGACGCGACCTGCGCCGGCGCGCTCGACGCCGTCACCTTCACCTCCGCGCCCGCCGCGATCAGCCTCCTCGACCGGGCCGCCGAACGCGGCCGCACCGAGGACCTGCTGCACGCCCTGCGCCGCGACGTCCTCGCGGTCTGCGTCGGCCCGGTCACCTCCGCCCCGCTCGACGAACTCGACGTCCCCACCGTCTGGCCCGAACGGATGCGCCTGGGTGCGATGGTCCAGACCCTCACCGCCGCCCTCCCCGAACGCACCCGCCGCCTGCCGGTGGCCGGGCACACCCTCGAACTGCGCGGCCAGGCCGCCCTCGTCGACGGCCACCTGCGCCCCGTCCCCCCGGCCGGCATGGCCCTGCTGCGCACCCTCGCCCGCCACCCCGGCTGGGTCGTCCCGCGCGCCGACCTGCTCAAGGCCCTGCCGGGCAGCGGCGACGACGAGCACGCCGTCGAGACCGCGATGGCCCGCCTGCGCCAGTCGCTCGGCGTGCCGCGGCTGATCACCACCGTCGTCAAGCGCGGGTACCGGCTGACCCTGGACCACTGAGCACCACCAGGGGCTCGGGGAACGGCGAGCCCGGGTCTGCTGACGGTTCACTGCCGTTGCGCGCATCTGCTTTCGGTTCCGTCAAAGACACGCAGCAGCACGGACCTCCGATGGGCTCCGGCCACCAGCAGCACGGGCTCGCCGTTCCCCGAGCCCCTGTATGTGCGCGTCCGCCGTCGGAAAGGTGTCCGGTTTCCCTGTAAGATCTTCCGTCCGCCTTTTTCTCCGCACCTTTGGGGGCTCCTTGGGCGCGCACGGTTCCGCCGAGCACCGATCCGACACTGTCCGCGACCGCGAAATCGCGGGGGAGCAGCGTCATCTCGACACCGTCTACCGGCGTCTGGAGGAGAAACTGGCCGAAGCGGAGTACATCCTGGAGGACGCCGCGAAGCGGGTGCAGGTCGGCACGCCCGGCGCGCTCGCCGAGCGGGACGCGCAGGTGTACCGGGCCGGGGCACACCTGCAGCGGTTGAACAACGAGTTCGAGGACTTCCTGTTCGGGCGGATCGACCTCCAGCAGGCCGACGCGCCGGAGGAGCACGGGATCCCGTCCCAGACGCCGCTGGACCCGGCCGACCCGGCCGTCGCCGAGAGCCTGCACATCGGGCGGCTGGGCGTGCTGGACGCCGAGTTCGGCCCGCTGGTGATCGACTGGCGGGCCCCGGCGGCCGCGCCGTTCTACCGGTCGACGCCGCTGGAGCCGGGCCGGGTGATCCGGCGCCGGGTGATCCGGTCCAAGGGCCGGAAGGTGATCGGCGTCGAGGACGACCTGCTGCGCCCCGACCTGGCGCCGACGCTGGACGGCGAGGAGCTGGCCGTGGTCGGCGACGGCGCGCTGATGGCGACGCTGGGCCGGGCCCGCGGCCACTCGATGCGGGACATCGTCTCGTCCATCCAGAAGGAGCAGGACGAGGTGATCCGGGCGCCCGCCGCGGGCGCGACCCTGGTGACCGGCGGGCCCGGCACCGGGAAGACCGCGGTGGCGCTGCACCGGGCCGCGTTCCTGCTGTACCAGGACCGCCGCCGGTACGCGGGCGGCATCCTGGTGGTCAGCCCGACGCCGCTGCTGGTCTCGTACACCGAGGGCGTGCTGCCCTCGCTGGGCGAGGAGGGCCAGGTGGCGATCCGCGCGGTCGGCAGCCTGGTGGACGGGATCGAGGCGTCCCGGTACGACAGCCCCGAGGTGTCCCGGATCAAGGGCTCGGCGCGGATGGTGCAGCTGCTGCGCCGGGCCGCCCGGGGCGCCCTGGAGTTGGGGGCGCCGACCGAGCTGAGGGTGTTCGCCCGGGGCCGGGCGCTGCGGCTGGACGCGGGCCGGCTGAAGGCGGTGCGCGGCAACGTGGTGGGCGGCGGCGGCACGCCGCTGAACCTGCTGCGCCCGCGGGCCCGCCGCCTGCTGCTGGACGCGCTGTGGTCGGAGGCGGTGCGCGACCTGCCGAAGCCGAGCACGTACGCGGAGCGCGAGCAGCGCCAGGAGGAGCGCGAGTCCTTCGACGAGTACGTGTCCGACGAGGCGCCGTTCCTGGCGTTCCTGGACGCCTGGTGGCCCGCCCTGACCCCGCGCCGGGTGCTGGCCACCCTCAAGCAGCACCGGCACACCAACCGGATCGCCCGCCGCGCGGTCACCCCGGAGGAGTCCCGGCTGCTCGCCGCGTCCTGGCGGCACCTGGACGAGCGCGGCGCGGGCGGGCTGTCCGCGCACGACGTGGCGCTGGTGGACGAGCTGCAGGTGCTGCTCGGCGAGCCGGCCCGCCCGAAGGTGCGCGAGGTGGACGCGGTGGACATGCTGACCGGCCTGGACGAGGTCACCACGTACGGCGAGCGGATGTACCGCCAGCGCGAGCGCGAGCGCGTCCCGGAGGAGCGGCGCGAGTACGCGCACGTGATCGTGGACGAGGCGCAGGACCTCACGCCGATGCAGTGGCGGATGATCGGGCGCCGCTCGCGGACGGCCACCTGGACGATCGTCGGCGACCCGGCGCAGTCGTCCTGGCCGTTCCCGCAGGAGGCGCAGGCGGCGATGGACGAGGTGCTGGCGGGCAAGCCGCGCCGCCGGCACACGCTGACCGTGAACTACCGCAACCCGGCGGAGATCGCCGAGGTGGCGGCGAAGGTGCTGGAGCTGGCCGCCCCGGGCACCCCGTCGCCGAGCGCGGTGCGGTCCACCGGCGCGCACCCGCGGTTCGCGGCGGTCCGCGAGCCGGCCGCGGCGGCGTTCGGCGCGGCGGCCCGGTCGGAGCTGGAGCGGCTGCTGACCGAGGTGGACGGCACCGTCGCGGTGGTGGTCCCGATGGACCGCCGGGCCGAGGCGGCGGGCTGGACCGAGGGCCTGGGCGAGCGGGTGGTGGCGCTGGGCAGCCTGGAGGCGAAGGGCCTGGAGTACGACGCCACCGTTGTCGCCGACCCGACCGGCATCGCGGGCGAGTCGGAGGCGGGCCTGCGGGTGCTGTACGTGGCGCTGACCCGCGCGACCCAGCGGCTGACGGTGCTCTCCGGCCCGGACGACCTGCCGGACGCCGCGGGCGTGCCCGCGCTGCTGAGGTAGCAGCCGGGAGGACCCGAGGCGCGGGAACACGGAGGCGCGCAAGCACGGAGGCGCGGGAACACGGAGGCCCCCACCCGATGGGTGGGGGCCTCCGTCACGTTGAACACCGACCCGCCATGCTCGCCTCGCGGCAAGTGGTCCCTCGAAGGGACGAAGGTTGGGCCCGGGGGCTTGGATCGAGCCGGTGCCGTTCCAATGTAACGCATCCGCGCCGACGGGCAAGGAGGAGCAGGCCCGGACCGGTCGGTTTGTCGGATCCGCACACTCAATGCGCGTTATTTCTGGCAGGCCCTTGGTCGGTGCGACCATCGAGGTCTAGCATGCCGAGCGGCATGAACTTCAACACTTTGTTGATTCAGGAAGAAGGAACGTCGATGGCGACGGTGCCCAGTGTCTCGAACTCGATCACTGTCCGGTTGGAGGTCCCGGCCACCGGCAACGCGGTGAGCTCGATCACCACCGCGGTGGAGTCCTCCGGCGGTTCGGTCACCGGTCTCGACGTCACGGCCTCCGGCCTCGAGGCACTGCGGATCGACGTCACCGTGGCAGCGTCCTCGGTCGCGCACGGCCAGGAGATCGTCGAGAAGCTGCGCACCATCGACGGCGTCAGCATCGGCAAGGTCTCCGACCGCACCTTCCTGATGCACCTCGGCGGCAAGATCGAGATGTCCTCGAAGCTGCCGATCCGCAACCGCGACGACCTGAGCATGATCTACACCCCCGGCGTGGCCCGGGTCTGCATGGCGATCGCCGAGAACCCGGAGGACGCCCGCCGGCTGACCATCAAGCGCAACAGCGTCGCGGTGGTCACCGACGGCTCCGCGGTGCTGGGCCTGGGCAACATCGGCCCGAAGGCCGCGCTGCCGGTGATGGAGGGCAAGGCGGCGCTGTTCAAGCGGTTCGCGGGCATCGACGCCTGGCCGCTGTGCCTGGACACCCAGGACGCCGACGAGATCGTGGCGATCGTCAAGGCCATCGCACCGGGCTTCGCGGGCATCAACCTGGAGGACATCTCGGCGCCGCGCTGCTTCGAGATCGAGGCCCGGCTGCGCGAGGCGCTGGACATCCCGGTCTTCCACGACGACCAGCACGGCACCGCGATCGTGGTGCTGGCCGCGCTCACCAACGCGCTGAAGGTGGTGGGCAAGGAGATCGGCGAGATCCGGGTGGTGATGAGCGGCGCCGGCGCCGCGGGCACCGCGATCCTCAAGCTGCTGATGGCGGCCGGCGTCGCGCACGCCACCGTGGCGGACGTCCGCGGCGTGGTCCACCAGGGGCGCGGCGACCTGGACGGCAGCCTGCGCTGGATCGCCGAGAACACCAACCGCTCCGGCCGCACCGGCACCCTCAAGGAGGCGGTGGCCGACGCCGACGTGTTCATCGGCGTCTCCGCCCCGAACGTGCTGGACGGCGACGACCTGGCCACCATGGCCAAGGACGCGATCGTCTTCGCGCTGGCCAACCCGGACCCGGAGGTCGACCCGGCGGTGGCCCGGCAGACCGCCGCGGTGGTCGCCACCGGCCGCAGCGACTTCCCCAACCAGATCAACAACGTGCTGGTCTTCCCGGGCGTCTTCCGCGGCCTGCTGGACGCGCAGAGCGCCAGCGTGGACACCGAGATGATGCTGGCCGCCGCCCGGGCGCTGGCCACCACCGTCACCGACGACGAGCTGAACCCGAACTACATCATCCCCAGCGTCTTCCACCCCGGCGTGGCCAAGACCGTCGCCGCTGCCGTCCGGGACGCCGCCCTGGCGGCCCGCGGCGACGCCGAGACGGCCCCGGAGCGGCCCACCGCGGGCATCGTCGGGACGCTCGACACCGCCGCTTTCCCGGCCGTTCGGCTCTGAGCCGCGCGGCTCCGGCGCCCCCGCCCGCGACGGGGGCACCGGAGCCCTTGCGACACAAGGGCAAGGGGCGTGTTTGGGCTTGTCGGTGCCAGGGCGTACGGTAGCCCTGCGACGGGGAGGCGTGTCCGACAAGTACGGTACGTCCCCGGTTGCGTCACGGCGTGTCGTCCCGGCCGCCGCCCGCTCCGACCCCTGTCGGAGCCGACGGAGCGTCACACCTCCGTCCGGCGGGCGCTGTTCGGGTCAACCACGCCGGTTCCCGATTGGCTTTCTCAGTGCCGGTCGGGGCAGGATTCGTACCCAGGCGGGCAGTTTGCGGCGCTTCGCGGTGCGAGCCCGGCCCCTGACCACCCCTCGCCTGAACGAGCACCGTCGCGCGGACCGGCCATGCCTCCGCGCACGGCAGAGCAACAGACCACAGGAGTACACATGAACCGCAGTGAGCTGGTGGCCGCGCTGGCCGAGCGTGCCGAGGTGACCCGCAAGGACGCCGACGCCGTGCTGGCCGCCTTCGCCGAGATCACCGGCGAGGTCGTCGCCAAGGGCGACGAGAAGGTCACCATCCCCGGTTTCCTGACCTTCGAGCGCACCCTGCGCGCCGCCCGCACCGCCCGCAACCCGCAGACCGGCGAGCCGATCCAGATCGCCGAGGGCTACAGCGTCAAGGTGAGCGCCGGCTCGAAGCTGAAGGAAGCCGCGAAGGGCAAGTGACCCCCCGCAGCTGAACGCACCGGTGGCCGGCCTCCCCTGGGG
>NZ_JBHUWH010000129.1:0-17537 GCF_042670125.1 Kitasatospora sp. NPDC057198
CCCGTAGCCCGGAACCACAGGAACCCTCACCGCGCGGAGAGTTGACACCATGACAGCCGCCGTCCAGCCGACGGACACCCGCGTCCCACCACCGACGCCCGACCCCGACCGGCCCCGCCGGATCAGCGCCCCCGCCTCGCCCGCCGACCGGACCTTCCGCGGCGTGCTGCGCGCCGCCGGCCTGTCGGTGTTCGTCCTGATGGGGCTGATCGCCTTCTTCCTGCTGATGCGCGGCACCGAGGCGCTGCGCGCCGTCGGCTGGTCCTTCCTCACCGAGCAGAACTGGCGCACCGCCGCGCACACCTTCGGCATCGCCGCCGTGCTGCCCAACGGCATCCTGATCGCGCTCATCGCGCTGTGCATCGCCGTCCCGGTCTCGCTGACCGCCGCGCTGTTCATCTCCGAGTACGCGCCCGTCCGGCTGCGGCCCGCGCTGGTCTCGCTGGTCGACCTGATGGCCGCGATCCCCAGCATCGTGTACGGGCTGTGGGGCCTGTTCTTCCTGCAGCCGCGCTTCGTCGGCCTGTGCCGCTGGCTGGCCAACCACCTCGGCGTGCCGCTGCCGTTCCTGGAGGTGCGCACCGGCGACACCCCGACCTCGTACACCTCCTCGACCTTCATCGCGGGCACCGTGGTCTCGCTGATGATCATCCCGATCATCACCTCGCTCAGCCGCGAGGTGTTCTCGCAGGCCCCGGCCGGCGAGCGCGAGGGCGCCTACGCGCTCGGCTCGACCCGCTGGGGCATGGTGCGCACCGTGGTGCTGCCGTTCGGACGCGGCGGCGTGATCGGCGCGGTGATGCTCGGCTTCGGCCGCGCGATGGGCGAGACCATCGCCGTCGCGCTGATCATCTCCCCGGTGTTCCGGATCTCCTGGCACGTGCTGGAGAACGGCGGCGGCTCGATCTCCTCGCTGATCGCGCTGCGCTTCAGCGAGTCCGACGGCCTGTCGCTGTCCGCGCTGATGGCCGCCGGCCTGGTGCTGTTCGCCCTCACCCTGCTGGTCAACGTGGCCGCCGGGTTCGTCATCAGCCGGTCCCGGTCCGGCGCCTCGACCTCGGACTGACCGGAGGAGACCGCATGCACCCCACCCCCCTCGACCGTCCCGAACCGTCCGAACCGCCCGAGCCCTCCGAACCGCCCGAGCAGCGGCGGATCAAGCTCGGCGGCACCACCCGCGAGGAGGTGCACACCCTGCTCGGCGCGGGCGCCGGCTCGCTCGCCCTGGACTGGCTGCTGTACGAGCGGGTGCTGCCGTTCAGCGGCGCGTTCGGCTTCCTGCTCTGCTGGTACCTGCTGTTCCTCGGCCTGTACACCCTGGTCGGGCGGCTCCAGTGGGACGCCCTGACCGTCCGCGAACGGCTGGCCACCGCGCTCGCCTGGAGCTCCGGCCTGCTGGTGGTCGCCGTCATCGTCGAGCAGATCGGCTACGTCGCCGTCCGCGGCCTGGACGCCGCCCGGCACTGGAACTTCTTCACCGAGACGATGCGCACCACCGCCCCGCTGTCGCCGATCACCTCCGGCGGCTGCCTGCACGCCGTGGTCGGCTCGCTCGAACAGCTCGGCCTGGCCACCCTGTTCTCCGTTCCGCTGGGCATCCTGACCGCCGTCTTCCTGGTCGAGTCCGGCAACACCCGGCGCGGCGCCCGCTTCGTCAAGCCGGTGCGGGTGCTGGTCGAGGCGATGACCGCGCTGCCGTCCATCGTGGCGGGCCTGTTCGTGCTCGGCGTGGTCATCCTCACCCTGGGCGCCGAGAAGAGCGGCCTGGCCGCCTCGCTCGCGCTGACCGTGATGATGACGCCGATCGTCACCCGCGCCGCCGAGGTGGTCGTCCGGCTCGTCCCCGGCACCCTCAAGGAAGCCTCCTACGCGCTCGGCGCCGGCCAGTGGCGCACCGTGTGGCACGTGGTGCTGCCCACCGCCCGGCCCGGCCTGACCACCGCCGTGGTGCTCGGCATGGCCCGCGGCGTCGGCGAGACCTCCCCGGTGCTGCTCACCGCGGGCTTCACCGCCCGGATGAACCTCGACCCGCTGCACGGCAACCAGGCCAGCCTGCCGCTGTACGTCTGGAACTACGTCAAGCAGCCCTACCCCGACATGGTGGCGCGGGCGTTCGCCGGGGCGCTGACCCTGATGGCCGTGGTGCTGGTGCTGTTCGTCACCGCCCGCGTGCTGGGCCGCCACCGCGGCCCCGCCGACCGGCCCACCCGCCGCCCGCGGCGCCGGGCCCGCACCGCGGACACCCCCGCACCCGCACCCGCCCCTGTCCCCGCACCCGCCCCGGCCTCCGTCCCCGCCCCCGTCCCGGCCGTGCTCGCCGGGGCCGCACCGGCGGCGGACACCCGATGACCCGTCACCCGGCCCGTCACAGAAGGAAGACCCGTCCCGTGCGACTCCGTCACCTGGCCGCGGCGCTGCTCGCCGCCGTGCTGGCCCTGCCCACCGCGCTGCTCGGCGCGTCCCCGGCGTACGCCGCCACCTCGCTGAACGCGGACGGCTCCAGCTGGGCCGGGCCGGCCATCGACCAGTGGCGGCGCGACGTCGGCCCGCTGGGCATCGAGATCGACTTCAACCCGGTCGGCTCGGCGGCCGGCCGGGTGCAGTGGCGGGTCGGCCAGGACGACTTCACCGCGTCCGACGTGCCGTTCCGCAGCAAGACCGACAGCGGCGTGGGCCAGGACCAGGCGAGCACCGGCGTGGGCAGCGCGGAGAACCCCACCTACGGCTACTCCTACGTGCCGATCACGGCCGGCGGCACCGCGCTGATGTACCACCTGGAACTCGGCGGCAAGAAGATCACCGACCTGCGGCTGTCCCCGGACACCATCGTCGGCATCTTCACCAACCGGATCACCTCCTGGGACGACCCGAAGATCACCGCCGACTACGGCAAGGCGCTGCCGAAGGTCCCGATCACCCCGGTGGTGCGCTCCGACGGCTCCGGCGCCACCGCCCAGTTCACCCGCTGGATGGAGCACACCCACAAGAGCGAGTGGGACGCCTACTGCACCAAGGTCAACGGCGTCAGCTGCGGCGACTACACCGAGTTCTTCCCGCCCTCGGGCCGGATGACCGCGCAGAACGGCTCCGACGTGGTCGCGGGCTACATCCAGTCGCCGACCGGCATCGGCGCGATCGGCTACGACGAGTACGCGTTCGCCAAGCGCAGCAACTGGCCCGTCGTCAAGGTGCTCAACCCGGCCGGCTACTACACCCTGCCGACCGCCTCCAACGTCGCGGTGGCGCTGACCGCCGCGAAGATCCGCGGCGTCGACGACAACACCTCCGAGAACGACCCGGACTACCTGCAGCAGAACCTCGACGGCGTCTACAGCAACAACGACGCCCGCTCCTACCCGATCTCCTCCTACAGCTACCTGATCGTGCCGCGCGCGGGCGCCGCCCTCCCGGTGCCGCCGCGCTTCAACGACGCCAAGGGCAGCGCGCTCAGCCGCTACCTGGCCTACGTGCTGTGCGCCGGACAGGGCGAGGCGGACGAACTCGGCTACTCGCCGATCCCGCGCAACCTGGTGCGCGGCGGGCTGCTGCAGACCCGGCACATCCCCGGCAACGCCAGCCCCGTCGACCCGGACGCGCTCACCAACTGCCCCAACCCGACGTTCAACGCGGCCGGCGAGCTGACCGTGCTGAAGAACGCGCCGCAGCCCTCCCCGTGCGACAAGCAGGGCAGCCCGCTGAACTGCACCGTGCAGAACGGCCAGGCGGTCAAGACCGGAAGCTCCAACTCCGGCTCCTCCGGCGGCGGTTCGGGTGCCGGCGGAACGGGCGGCAGCGGCGGCGGCACCGGCTCCGGCTCCGGCTCCGGCGCGGGCTCCGGCGGGACGGGCGGCGACGGGACCGGTGGTGACGGGGCGGGCGGCAGCGGCGCCCGGGCCCTGCTGGTGATCGACCCGCAGACCGGCGAACTGGTGGACGCCGGGACCGGCGGCTCCGACGGCGGCTCGGGCGCCGCGCCCGCCCAGGTGGTCGCGCTCGGCGGCCGCCCGCAGGACTGGCTGCTGTCCACGCTCACCGCGCTCGAACTGCTCGGCGTGGTCACCGTCCCCCCGCTGCTGGCCGCCTGGTGGCGCCGCCGCGACCGGACGGCGGGCAGCCGGTGAACCCCGCCGAGCAGCGCGCCTTCGCGCGGACCGCCGCCGCGCAGACCGCAGACCCCGCAGGCCCGGCAGACCCCGCAGACCCCGCAGGCCCCGCACCCGAGGAGACCGGCAGATGACCGCGCCCACCCTGGAACGGCCGACCGCTGCCACCGGACAGGACACCGACGGCTCCACCGCCGCCCCGACCGCCCCGGCCGCCCCGGCGCCCCCGGCCCGGCACCCGCTGCTGGCGGCGGCCCGGGCGGTGACGCTGGCCGCCGTGCTGCTGCTCGGCTTCGCCGGCTACCTGCTCGGACTCTCCGGCCTCCAGGAGGCCCACCACCAGTCCACCGCCTACGCCACCCTGCGCGACCGGCTCGCCAACGCCACCGCGCCCACCGGCCCCACCGAGGACGGCGCGCCGCTGGCCGTCCTCGACATCCCGGCACTCGGCCTGCACCGGACCGTCGTGTTCGAGGGCACCACCGGCCGCGACCTGATGCGCGGCCCCGGCCACCGGCGCGACACCGTACTGCCCGGACAGCCCGGCGTGTCCGTGCTGTTCGGCCGCTCGACCTCGTTCGGCGCCCCGTTCGCCGACCTCGGCCGGCTCGAGGTCGGCGACCGGATCGACGTCACCACCGGCCAGGGCAGCTTCCACTACACCGTCAACGCCCGCGGCGACGGCGACCACCCGATCCAGGACACCGCCCCCAACCGGCTGGTGCTGGTCACCGGCGACTCCGACTGGATCCCCACCAGCACCGTGCTGGTCGGCGCCCGGCTCGACGGCGACCCCGAACCGGCCGGCGCCGGGCGGCCCGCCACCACCGCCACCGACAAGGTGCTGGCCGCCGACAAGGACGCCCTGCCCGCGCTCCAACTCTGGTCGCTGGCCCTGCTGCTGGCCGTCGCCGGAGCCGTCGTCGCGGCCCGCCGCTGGCGCCGCTCTGCCGCCTACCTGTGCTTCGCGCCGGTGGTCGCCGCCCTGCTCTGGTCGGTGTACGAGAACGCCGCGGCACTGCTCCCCAACGTCTACTGAGCCCCCGGAAAAGGACCACCCGCAGATGACCGAGACCGCCCAACCCCCCATCCCCGTCCAGAAGTCCGCAGCCCAGGAGTTCGCGGCCCAGAAGTCCGCGGCCCAGGACGGCCCGCCCACGATCCCGCTGCCGCCGGTGCCCGCCGACCCGCCGCCGGCCGGCCTCTCCGGCCTGGAGACCCGCGACGTCACCGCCTGGTTCGGGGCGCGCAAGGTGCTCGAACGGGTCTCCTTCACCATGCGGGCCGGCGAGATCACCGCCCTGATCGGCCCCTCCGGCTGCGGCAAGTCGACCTACCTGCGGATCCTCAACCGGATGCACGAGATGGTGCGCGGCGCCGCCCTGGCCGGCGAGGTCCTGCTGGAGGGCGAGGACGTGTACGCCGCCGGCCGCCGCCCCGCCGAGGTCCGCCGCCGGATCGGCATGGTCTTCCAGCGCCCCAACCCGTTCCCCGCCATGTCGCTGTACGACAACGTGGTCAGCGGGCTGAAGCTGTCCGGCATCAAGGCGAGCCGCGAGGAGCGCGACCACCTGGTCGAGTCCAGCCTGCGGCAGGCCGGACTGTGGAACGAGGTCAGCAACCGCCTCGGCACCCCCGGCGGCGCGCTCTCCGGCGGCCAGCAGCAGCGCCTGTGCATCGCCCGCTCGCTCGCGGTCTCCCCGGAGATCCTGCTGATGGACGAACCCTGCTCCGCGCTCGACCCGACCTCCACCCGCCGGATCGAGGAGACCATCGCCGAACTGCGCCACCGGGTCACCATCGTCATCGTCACCCACAACATGCAGCAGGCCCAACGCGTCTCCCAGTCCTGCGCGTTCTTCCTCGCCACCCACGACACCCCCGGCCGGATCGTCGAGTCCGGCCCCACCGAACGCCTCTTCACCGACCCGGCCGACCCGCGCACCGCCGACTACGTCAACGGCCGCTTCGGCTGACCTTCCTGACCGCGTGTCACGGGCGGCGTACGCAGGCGCAGCCCCTAGCGTGGGCGGGGGAGCGCCCGCCGGCCCCCGCACCCGCACACGTACCGCCACGAGGAGAGAGCGCCGACCATGACCGTCAGCCTGCCCGAGCTCACCGGGGACTACGTCCTCGACCCGACCCACACCCGGATCGGGTTCGTCGCCCGCCACGCCATGGTCACCAAGGTGCGCGGCGCCTTCCACCAGTTCGAGGGCACCGCCCACCTGGACGGCGCCGACCCGGCCAGGTCCGGCGGCCAGGTCGTGATCAAGACCGGGAGCATCGACACCGGCGTCGAGCAGCGCGACCAGCACCTGCGCACCAACGACTTCCTGGACGCGCCGAACTTCCCCGACATCACCTTCCGCACCACCCGGGTCGAGCAGAAGTCCGACACCGACTACCGGGTCACCGGCGACCTCACCATCAAGGACACCACCAAGCCGGTCACCATCGACTTCGAGTACACCGGCAACGCCGTCGACCCCTACGGCAACCTGCGGGTCGGCCTGGAGGGCTCGGTCACCATCAGCCGCAAGGAGTTCGGCGTGACCTGGAACGCCGCGCTGGAGGGCGGCGGCGTGCTGGTCGGCGACAAGGTGGTGCTGGAGTTCGACGTCTCGGCGATCAAGCAGAGCTGAGCGGGGCGGGCACGGACGGAAGGCCGCTTCCCCGGCGCACCGGCGGGGGAGCGGCCTTCCGCGCGGCTCAGGACCGCCAGGACGGCGAGAGCACGACCGCCTTCAGCGCGGCCAGGTCGAGCGCCGGGTCGCCGGGCGCGTTCTCGTAGTACCGGTCGCCGTTCCACTCGTCGATCGTCAGCAAGGCGCCGTCCGGGTACGCCACTCCCACCATCCGGTGCAGCGCGCCGTCGGCCGTGTCCCCGCCGACGCCGAAGGACGAGGTCGACACGTACCCGCCGCCCGGCAGCGCCTCCAGCACGTCCCCCGGCTGCCGCGGGGCGTTCGGGATGTTCGCCAGATCGGCCACCCCCCGGGCCGAGGGGCCCTGGGACGTCACGAGCAGCGAGCTGTGCCGTCCCGCCACCGTCACGGACAGCTTGCCGTGCGCCGTGTCGCGGGCGGTCACCGTCGCCCCGGCCGGGAGCAGCGCGGTCAGCTTGTCGAGCAGCGCGTCGGGGACGGCGAGGGGGGTCGAGGTCGGGGAGGGCGAGGCGGTGGCCGTCGGGGAGGGCACCGGCGTCAGCACGGTGAACGCCTCCGCCCACACCGGGGAGGTGACCAGGGCGGACAGCTCCTCGCCGGTCAGCGGCGGGGCGTCCAGGCCGTAGGTGCCCGGTCCGCCGTTGTACTCGCTGACGGTCACCTCCCGGCCGTCCGGCGCGACCCAGACCGCCCGCCACTCCATGACGTCGCTGCCCACCTGGCGCAGCTTGTCGACCAGCAGCACCGAGCCGTCCGGCCGCACCGTGCGCTCGCAGCCGTCCGTCGGGTGGTCGAACTCGTCCTGGCACTGCACCCGGTCGGGAGCGGCGGTGCCGTACCCCACGTGGACCTGGAACATGCTCGGGCCGGAGCCCCTGTCGTAGGTCAGCACGTCGTTCAGCTCGTGCGGGTTCTTGCCGCCCGCCCACGCCTGGTCCAGCGGCTTCAGCGTGCCGCCCTCCGGCAGCGCGTGGGTGATCAGCTCGATCAGGCGCTGCTCCGACATCGGGGCGGCCCCCGAGGTCGGCCCGGCCTCGGTCCGGTCGTAGGCCGAGAAGCCCGCCGCGCCCGCCGCCACCACCGTCGCCAGCGCCGCCGCCACCACCGCCCGGCGCCGCCGCTGCCGCCGCCGCCCCGCGCTGCGGGCCCCCGCGGCCAGCCGCCCCTGCACCGGCTCCGGCACCAGCGCGGCCGCGGTGCCGAACGCGCGGGAGAGGGCCGAGGTCAGTTCGTCGTCAGTGGGCATGGTGCGGCACCGCCTTGTCGGAAGCGTCGGAAACGTCAGTGGGTGTCGTGGGGGAGGACGGGCGCCCCAGCAGGGCGTCCAGGTCGGTGCCGAGCACCGCCCGCAGCCGGACCAGCGCCCGCCTGGTGCGGGTGCGCACCGCGCTGTCGCCGATCCGCAGGACGCCGGCGGTCTCCTCGACGCTGCGGTCCTCCCAGAACCGCAGCACCAGCACCGCCCGGTCCGCCGGGGGCAGAGCCGACAGCGCCCGCAGCAGGGTCAGCCGCAGCGCCGGGTCCGGGTCGTCGACCCCGGTCTCCGGCAGCACGTCGGTGACCCGCTCGGTGCTGGAGCGCCGCCGCCGGTACGACAGGAAGGTGTTGATCAGGACGGTCTGCGCGTATCCGCTCGGGTTATCCAGCCGGGAGATCTTCCGCCACTTCACGAAGACCCGGCCGAGTGCCTCCTGCACCAGGTCCTCGGCGAGGTGCGCGTCCCCGCCGGTCAGCAGGAAGGCCGTCCGCAGCAGGTGCCCGGCCCGGAAGGCGACGAATTCCTCGAACTCCGGTGCCCGCGGCGTTCCCGGGCTGCTCTCCGGCCCCGCCCGGTTCGATGAGTGATCCATGCCCAGGTAACGCATCGGGCCCGACGGTACGTGACACCCCGGCGGTACGTGACACCCGGCAGCACGTGACACCCCGTCCGGCCGGGGACCCCGGGTCGGCGGGGGGCCGTGCGGCACGATGGGGGTGACGGGCCGTCACGGTGCGGCCGGGGCGACGGAGAGGGCGGTGGGTGCGATGGGTACCGAGGACGGCAACTACGACCTGGTGGTGATCGGTGGCGGCCCCACCGGGGAGAACCTCGCCGACCGGGCGCACGCCGGAGGGCTGAGCGTGGCCCTGGTCGAGCGCGAACTCGTCGGCGGCGAGTGCTCGTACTGGGCGTGCATGCCCAGCAAGGCGCTGCTGCGCCCGGTCGCCGCGCTCGCCGACGCCCGGCGGGTGGCGGGCAGCCGGGAGGCCGTCACCGGGGCGCTGGACGCGGCCGCCGTGCTGGCCCGCCGGGACGCCTTCGCCTCGCACTGGCACGACGACGGGCAGGTCGAGTGGCTGGCCTCGGCCGGGATCGACCTGGTCCGCGGCCACGGGCGGCTGGACGGCGAGCGGCGGGTCACCGTCGACACCCCCGGCGGCGGGCGGCGCACCCTCACCGCCCGGCACGCCGTCGCCGTGTGCACCGGCACCCGGGCCGCCCTGCCCGACCTGCCCGGCCTGGCCGGCGCCCGGGTGTGGACCAGCCGCGAGGCCACCTCCGCGCAGTCCGTCCCCGGGCGGCTCGCGGTGGTCGGCGGCGGCGTCGTCGCGGTCGAGATGGCCACCGCCTGGCGGGCGCTGGGCAGCGAGGTCACCCTGCTGGTGCGCGGCGACCGCCTGCTGGAGCGCACCGAGGAGTTCGCCGGGCAGCTGGTCGCCGACGGCCTGCGCGCCGCCGGGGTCGACGTCCGGCTCGGCGTCTCGGTCACCGCCGCGCACCGCGAAGCGGACGGCACCGTCCTGCTCGACCTGGACGACGGCACCCGGCTGCCCGCCGACGAGGCGCTGTTCGCCACCGGCCGCCGCCCCGCCACCGCCGACCTCGGCCTCGACATCGTCGGGCTCGAACCCGGCAGCTGGATCGACACCGACGACACCGGCCGCGCCACCGCCGTCCCGGCCGGCTGGCTGTACGCCGCGGGCGACGTCAACCACCGGGCGCTGCTCACCCACCAGGGCAAGTACCAGGCCCGGATCTTCGGCGCCGCCATCGCCGACCGCGCCGCCGGCCGCCCGCTCGACCTCGCCCCCTGGGGCCGCTCGGTGGCCACCGCCGACCACGCCGCCGTCCCGCAGGTGGTCTTCACCGACCCCGAGGTCGCCGCCGTCGGCCGCACCCTGCGCGAGGCGCAGGACGCCGGGCTGCGGGTGCGCGCCGTCGACTACGACCTCGGCGGCGTCTCCGGCGCCGCCCTGTACGGCGACGGCTACCGCGGCCGGGCCCGCGCCGTCGTCGACCTCGACCGCGAGGTGCTGGTCGGCGCCACCTTCACCGGCCCCGGCGTCGCCGAACTCCTGCACTCCGCGACCGTCGCCGTCGCGGGCGAGGTGCCGATCTCCCGGCTGTGGCACGCCGTCCCCGCCTACCCGACCGTCAGCGAGGTGTGGCTGCGCCTGCTGGAGACCTACCGGGGCTGACCCGCTGCGGCTGACGTGCTGCGGCCGACCCGCTGTGGCTGACGTACCGTCAGGGAACTTGCCCGTTCCGTCCCGTGGCGGGTGGAAAATCCGTTGCGGGGCGGTTCGGGCCGGTTCTACCCTGGCGGTGCCTGCCCACGGGCCGGCGTCCCGAACGGGCCCGCGCGGGCCCCGAGCCGAGAGGAGGCCGTGATGTCCACCCCGCCACCGGCGCTCCCGATCTCCCCCACGCCCCCGGCCGCCCCCGCGCGGTAGGGCGGCCCCGCCCGATCGGGCCGCGCCTCCGGTTCCCGTTCCGCACCGCCCCTCCCGGAGGCACCGTGATCTTCCGCCCCACCGTCGAGGCCGACCTCGACGGCCACCTCCCGCTGCTCGTCCCCGACCCCGCCGGCAGCCTGACGGCCGACACCCACCTGGCCCGGCTCGCCACCGGCGAGTACCGCCCGGAGCAGGTGTGGATCGCCGAACCGGCCCCGGTGCCGCGCCGCCGGCGCTCGCCGTCTGGTGGAGCGGCCCGGGCAGCGCCGGGCCCGCTGCGCTCGACGCCCTGCTGGTCCACCGCTCCGTCCGGTCGGGAGCCGAACGCACCGCGCCGGCCGCCGAGTTGCTCACCGCCGCGCACGCGGCGTACGGGCACGCCCCCGCCTACCACCTCTTCCTTCCCGCCGACTGGCACGAGCGCCCCGAGGTGCGGGCCGCCGTGGCCTGGCGGCAGGAGGCGGCCCGGCGGGCCGGCCTCACCGCCGCCCTGGAGCGGCTGCGCCACGAGTGGACGCCGGACGCGGGCCTGCCCGCCCCGACCGGCCGACTGCTGTTCCGCGCCGAACCCGACGAGGTCTTCGCCGACCTGTTCCGCCGCGTCCTGCCCGGCAGCCTCGACGCCACCTCCCGCACCGCCGCCGCCCGGTTCGGCGCCGAGGCCCAGGCCCGCGCCGACCTCGCCCTCCACCGGGAGGGCATGCTCGGCGAACGGGCCTGGTGGTGCACCGTCCACACGCCCGACGGCGAGCCGGTCGGCTGCACCGTCCCCTCCCGGAACTCCGCCTTCCCGGTGGCCGGCCACCTCGGCGTTCTGCCCGAGCACCGCGGCCGCGGCTACGCCGAGGAGATACCCGCCGGGACCACCCGCCTGCTGGCCGTCGAGACCGCCGCCGGGCGGGTCCGCGCCGACACCGACCTGGCCAACACCCCGATATCCGCCGCCTTCGCCCGGCCCGGGTACCGCACCACCGCCCGCCGCCTGGTCCTCTCCGCGCAGGAACCACCGGAGTGAGGAGAGCCGGGGTCGGGAACCGCGCTGCCGTGCTGTGCAGTGCTGCCGCGTTGCGGTACCGCCGCGCTGCCGTGTTGCGGGAGCGTGGCGCCGCGTCACAATCCGGGCCGACGGTTGATCACCGCCGTCCCGGTGTGTGAGCGTGGCGGCAGGACGGAGAACGAACGGACCGAGGAGGAACCCGGTGCCCACCCCCGACCGGCCGCTGCGCGCGCTGGGATTCCTGACCATCGGCCTGTTCGACGAGCACGACCCGGCGGGCGGCCACGAAGCCACCCTGCGGCTGATCGAGCTCGGTGAGCGGCTCGGCTTCGACACCGCCTGGCTGCGCCACCGGCACCTCCAGTACGGCATCTCCTCCCCGCTGACGGTGCTCGCCGCCGCCAGCCAGCGCACCAGCCGGATCGGCCTGGGCACCGCCGTCACCCCGCTCGGCTGGGAGAACCCGCTGCGCTACGCGGAAGACCTCGCCACCGTCGACGTGCTCTCCGGCGGCCGGCTCAACCCCGGCGTCAGCGTCGGCGTGCCGGTCCACTTCGAGGACGTGAAGGGCGCGCTGTACCCCGACACCGCCGACCGGGAGGACTTCGGCTACGGCCGGGTCGAGCGCCTGCTCAACCTGCTGCGCGGCCACCGGGCCGGCGGCTTCCGGGGCACCGAGGGCATCGAGGAGTACTCCGAGCGCGTCCAGCCGCACGTGCCCGGCCTGGCCGCCCGGGTCTGGTACGGCGGCGGCAGCCTGCGCTCGGTGCGCTGGGCCGGCGAGCACGGGCTCAACCTGCTCACCAGCAGCGTGGTGCGGGCCGAGGAGAGCGAGAGCTTCGAGGACAACCAGTCCGCCCTGATCCGGGCCTTCCGGGCCGCCCACCCCGCGGGCGAACGGGCCCGGGTCTCGCACGGCCTGGTGGTCGTCCCCACCGACAGCGCCACCCCCGAGCAGCGCGCCAAGTACCGGGCGTACGCGGAGTCCCGGTACGCCCGCACGCTCGCCCCGCAGGGCCCCGGCCGGCTGCTGTTCGCCCCCGATCTGGTCGGCACCAGCGAACAGCTCGCCGAACGGCTGTACGCGCACGCCGGGTTCCGGGAGGCCGACGAGGTGGCCTTCGCCCTGCCGTTCACCTTCGCGCCGGAGGACTACGCGCAGATCCTCACCGACCTCGCCACCCGCCTCGGCCCGCTGCTCGGCTGGCGCCCGGCCGACTGACGCCCGGCGCCCGGCCGACTGACGCCCGGCACCCGGCCGACTGGGATCCGCCGGATCGACGGACCGCCGGGCGGCGGGTCGGTCAGGCCGCCAGCCGGGCGCGGACCGCGTCCCGGAAACCGGTCAGCTGCGGGGCGGTCGCGTTGCGCTCCAGCCAGGTCATGGTGACCGCCGTCCGCAGGTCGGCGCCGTCGACCTCCACCAGGGCGACCTCGCCCCGCCCGGCCGGCTCCCGGACTGCCACCAGCGGCAGCAGCGCGCAGCCCATCCCGGCGGCGACGCAGGCGCCCAGGGTGCCGATGCTGTCCACCTCGGCCACCGGCTCCCGGCCGGCCACCGCCCCGAGGGCGCCGTCGTACATCTCCCGGAAGCCGCAGCCCCGCTGGGTGGCCAGGAACGGCTCGGCGGCCAGCTCCGCCAGGTCGGCCCGGCCGCGGGCGGCCAGCGGGTGCTCCGGCGGGACGATGACCACCAGCGGCTCCTCGGCCAGCGTCTCCGCGCACAGGCCGGGATCGGCGGGCGGGGCGCCGAAGGTCAGGCAGAGGTCGAGGTCGCCGCTGCGCACCGCGCGGTAGAGCTCGCCCCGGTTGTCCTGGGAGATCCGGACCTTCGTCTCCGGGTGGAGCTCGCGGTAGTGCGCGAGCACCCCGGGCAGCAGGTGGCGGCCGAGCGTCTCCAGCGTGCCGAGGCTCAGCTCGGCGGCGGGCCGGGCGACCGCCAGCCGGGCCTCCTCCAGCAGGTCGAGGATCCGTCCGGTGTAGCCGGACAGCACCTCGCCCTGCGGGGTCAGCCGGATCCGCCGCCGCGAGCGGTCGATCAGCTCGGTTCCCAACTCCCGCTCCAGCGCCTGCAACTGGTCGCTGACGCTGGACTGCGCGTAGTGCAGCTCGCGCGCCGCCCGGGTCACACTGAGCGTCCGGGCGACCGCCTCGAACGTGCGCAGGTGCCGCAGCTCCACGACGTGCCCCCCTCTGACGATCCATCGGCCCAGCCGATGGTACCCATCGGTGGTTCCCGTCGTCGCCACGCCCAACTCCCGCGCCCGGTCCGGGAGAATGGAGTCCTCACCCCCTCCCGCCCCGCCGCGGATCCCGCCGTGGATCCGTGCGCTCCCGCGCGCCCGGGGTGGTACCGCCTTCCCCGAACGAGGAGCACCCATGGCTACCCAGGCCGCCACCCAGCGCGCCGTCACCCCGACCGGACCAGGAGGGCCGCCGCCCGGCCTGCTGACCGGGCTCTCGCTCGGCTACTTCATGGTGCTGCTGGACATGACCGTCGTCTCGGTCGCCCTCCCCGCGATGGCCGAGCGGTTCGGCACCGGGCTCAGCGGCCTGCAGTGGGTCACCAACGGCTACACCGTCACCTTCGCCGCCCTGCTGCTCACCGCGGGCTGGCTCGCCGACCGCTACGGCGGCCGCCGGGTCTTCCTCTGCGGACTGGCCGCCTTCGGGGTGCTGTCCGGCGCCTGCGCGCTGGCGACCACCCTGCCGGCACTGGTCGCGCTGCGGCTGGCCCTGGGCGCGGCGGGCGCGCTGCTGCTGCCCTCCTCGCTCGCGGTGATCACCCGCGCCCACCCCGACCCGGCGGCCCGGGCCCGCGCGGTCGGCACCTGGGCGGCGATCACCGGCGCGGCCCTGGCGGCGGGCCCGGTGGTCGGCGGCGTGCTGACCGACACCGTCGGCTGGCGCGCGATCTTCCTGATCAACGTGCCGCTGGCGCTGGCCGGCCTGCTGCTCACCGCGAAGCTGGCGCCGGAGACCGAGCGCAAGCAGCGCGGCGGCCTCGACCTGACCGGCCAGCTCAGCGCCGTCCTCGCCCTGGCCGCCCTGGTGTACGCGCTGATCCAGGGCCCGGACCTGGGCTGGAGCAACAACCGGGTGCTGGCCGCCCTCGCCCTGACCGTGCTCGCCGCGGCCGCCTTCGTGCTGGCCGAGGCGCGGGCCGGCGACGCGGCGATGGTCCCGCTGCGGATGTTCCGCAGCCCCGGCTTCTCCCCGGCGGTGGTGGCCGGCCTGCTGGCCAACTTCGGGCTCTCCGGCCTGCTGTTCGTCCTGTCGCTGTTCTTCCAGGACGGCCGCGGCTACTCGCCGGTCGTCGCCGGGCTGGTCTTCCTGCCGCTGACCCTGCCCACCGCGTTCAACCCGATCTACACCGGCCGCCTGGTCGGCCGGATCGGGTCGCGCGGCCCCGCCACCCTCGGCTTCGCCCTGATGGGCGCGGGCGCGCTGCTCCAGGCGCCGTTCACCGGCGATTCGGCGATCGCCCTGGCCGCGACCCTGCTGGGCCTGCTGGCCTTCGGCTTCGGCGTCTCCTTCGCGCTGCCCGCACTGGTTGCCGGGGTGGCGGGCACCGTCCCCGCCGAGTTCGCGGGGATCGGCGCCGGCGTCCTGAACTCGGCCCGCCAGGTCGGCGCCTCACTCGGCGTCGCCGTCCTCGGCATCGTCCTCGGCCTCTCCCCGACCAGCGCCGCCGGCACCCGCTGGGCCCTGATCACGGCCGGGGCGGTCCTGCTGCTCGGAGCCGTCACCGCCGCCACCGGGCTGCGCGCCAAGGCCCCCGCGAAGCCCTGACCGCCGGGCCGGCCGGGGGCTCCCGGATCAGGCTTCGGGGCTCCCGGGTCAGGCTGCGAAGCCGCCGCGAAGCCTGACCACCCGGCCGGCCGAGCCTCCGGGTGGGCCCCGCTACCGGAATCCAGGCGTCCGGACATCCTGCCGCGAAGCAGCGAAGCCCGGCCGCAGCACCGGCAACCGCAGCACCGGCAACCGCAGCGCGCTGGTACCGGCAGGTGGGCGGCGCGGCTGGACGGCTTCGACTTCGTCCTGATCACCCTCGTCCTCACCGAGGCCAGGGCCGAGTTCGGGCTCGACGCCGTGCAGGCCGCCTCGCTGGTCTCGGCCGCCTGCACCAGCTTGCCGACCGCCACCCGTCCTGACTCCGTCCCGTCCCCGCCCCGGCTCCTTCCCGCCTGCTGATCAGACATCGGATGTCTGCGAACCGGACTGAGCCTTTTCAGTGGTGGAGCTCAAGGGTGAGGACTGCTTTGGCTGCTGACGTCAGCCAGTTCGGGCTGCAGCGGGCGTGTCGGAAGATCCTCCACCGTTTCGCGGTGGCCACGCCGCGCTCGACGGGGTGGCGGAGCCGGGCGTGTGCTCGGTTCAGCGACCGCTGCCCGGGGCTGAGTTCCTTGCGGGCGGGGCGTCTGGTCGGCACGGCGAAGGTTCCGCCGGCGCCGGTGTACGCCATGTCGGCCAGGGCCGGGATGCGTAGCCGGACACAGGTCTTCACGATGCGGTGGGTGCGGGCTGCGGTGAGGTCGTGGGTGCGACCGGGCATGGCGCGGGAGATTCACACGAGTTTGCCTGTCGGGCCGGTGATGACCTGGTGGTTGACGCCGTGGCGGCGGTGCCCAGCTCGATGCCCGGCTCGGCGGCGCGCAGGCCACCCGCGTCCGGGCCCCCGCCCTGTTCTCCGTCGCCCTGATGGACCCGGCCTGCCCGCCCTCCGGCTGCTTCGCCGCCCACCACGCCCGCCCCGGCGAGAAGGCGCTGCGCGGCTGCGAGTTCAACGGCCACGCGGGCGGCGGCGAAGTCCACCCGGCGGCGAAAGCCGCCTGGCTGCGCGAGCGGATCGGCTGGCCCGGCGCCCGACCTGACGACCAGTGGGAAAAGCGTTCGCACCTGTGCGGCCGGTGGGCTACGTTGGGTCACCATGACGACCGGGACGGCCTCGTGCCACACACGGAACGGTGACCCGGCCCCCGGCTGAGCGCCGCGCGGGCCCCTCCTCCGTCGCGTCCGACCACCGTGCACCAGGAAACAGGTCAGACCGACGACAGGAGACACCCATGCCCATCGAGACCCTGCACATCCCCACCCCGGACGGCCCGGCCGACGCGATCGCCGCCTTTCCCGGCGGTGGCGGACGACACCCCGGCGTGCTGATGTACCCGGACGGCTTCGGCATCCGGCCCGCGCTGTGCGAACTGGCCGCCGAGCTGGCCGGGCACGGCTACAGCGTGCTGGTGCCGAACGTCTTCCACCGGCACGGCCCGACCCCGCTGCTCGACCTGCCCGAGCGCATCGACCAGGACGCCCGGCCCGCGCTCTTCGCCCGGCTGATGCCGATGATCGAGGCGCACACCACCGAGCTCGTCCGCCGTGACGCCGGGCCCTACCTGGACTTCCTCACCGCCCGGCCGCAGACCGCCCCGGGCCCGGTCGGGGTGACCGGGTACTGCATCGGCGGCCTGTACGCGGTGCACACCGCTGCCGCCCACCCCGGCCGGGTGGCCGCCCTCGCCGCGTTCCACGCCCCGGTGGGCGCGGCCGGTCCGGAGGAGTTCCGGCGGATCACCGCCCGGTCCCACTTCGGCCACGCCGCCGGCGACCTGACGTCCGAGCAGTTCGACGCGCTCGGCCGGGAACTCGACGCCGCCGGGGTCGACCACCACTCCGAGATCTATCCCGGCACCGTCCACGGCTTCACCATGCCCGACACCGACGCCTTCGCCCCCGCCGCGCTCCGGCACCACTGGAACCGCCTGCTCCCGCTGCTCGGTACCGCCCTCACCGGCTGAGCCCGCTGAGCCCGCCGGGGCCGCCGCTCGACCCACCAGGGCCGGCCGGCTGCTGCGGGAGCACGATGACGGCGCGGCCCGTGCCCAGGTCGACGGTCGAGCGGGGCGGCGCGGCGTCGCCCTCCTCGTCGCGGCGCATCGCCTCGGCGGAGCGTTCCTCCAGTTCGGCGGCCTTGCCGCTGTTCACCGAGCCGGTGAAGACGTCCTGGGCGACGCCGGACACTGAGGGCGCGCCGCCGGCCCGGTCCGGCCG
>NZ_JBHUWH010000130.1:0-17509 GCF_042670125.1 Kitasatospora sp. NPDC057198
CGCCCGCGGCGGGCCGGTTCACGCCGCGGGCGCCCTCTGCCGTGCCGCGGGCGCCCTCTGCCGTGCCTCGGGCGCCGGGGAAAACCGGGTGCGGGCGGGCGGGGGGCGGGCATAGCTTGGTGGGTCGCGTCCGCGTGCGGGTGATTGTCGACAAGGGGACAAGTATGTTCGGAGCGGTCTACTTATCCGTGGCCCGGGGAGCGTTCCGCCGCTACTCGACCTACCGGGCGGCCACCCTCGCCGGGACGGTCACCAACACCGTGTTCGGGGTGATCCTGGCCTCCACCATGCTTGCGCTGTGGCGGGCCAGGCCCGGACTCGGCGGGTACGACGCCGCGCAGGCGGTGACGTACATCTGGATCAGCCAGGCGCTCCTGGTGACCGTCGCGGTCTGGGGCGGCGGCTTCCAGGACGACCTCCAGGCCCGCTTCCGCAGCGGGGACATCGCGGTCGACCTGTACCGGCCGGTGGACTTCCAGGGCTGGTGGCTGGCCACCGACCTGGGTCGGGCCGGGTACCAGCTGCTGACCAGGGGCGCGCTGCCGATGCTGGCGGGCGCGGCGCTGTTCGACCTGGCCCTGCCGGCCGACCCGCTGGTGTGGGCCGAGTTCCTGCTCGCGGTGGTGCTGGCGCTGCTGGTCAGCTTCGGACTGCGCTTCCTGGCGTCGCTGACCGGCTTCTGGCTGCACGAGTCCGAAGGGGTGCGGGCCGCCATGACCGTGGTGTCGATGTTCTTCTCCGGGATGCTCCTGCCGCTGGCGCTCTTCCCCGGCCTGCTCGGCGAACTGGCCCGGGTGCTGCCGTTCTCGGCGATGGTGCAGCTGCCCGCCGACGTGCTGCTGCGCCGCCGCACCGGCACCGGCCTGCTGGGCCTGTACGGGTTCCAACTCGCCTGGGGCGCCGCCCTGCTGGCGCTCGGCCGGGCCGGGCAGGCGCTCGCGGTGCGCCGGGTGGTGGTCCAGGGTGGCTGAGCTCGCCAGGGCCGCGGCCGAGCGCACCGGCCGGGCGGCGCGCACGGGCTGGGCGGTGCGCTCCTGGTGGCTGATCACCGGGATGTGGATCCGCTCCACGATGGCCTACCGGGCCTCGTTCGCGCTGTCGCTGGCCGCCAACACGCTGATCACCTTCCTCGACTTCGCGGTCCTGCTGCTGATGTTCGCCCACACCCGGCAGCTGGCCGGCTGGACGCTCGCCGAGACCGCGTTCCTGTACGGCACCTCCTCGTTCGCGCTCGGCACCGCCAACGTCCTGGTCGGCTCGGTCGGCGGGCTGGGGGAGCGGGTGCGCTCCGGCAGCCTGGACACCATGCTGATCCGGCCCGCCCCCGCGCTGGCCCAGCTCGCCGCCGAACGCTTCTCGCTGCGCCGCCTGGGCCGGCTGCTGCAGGCCCTCGCCGTCCTCGGCTGGTCGCTCACCGCGCTGGACGTGCACTGGACCTGGGACCGCGTGCTGATGGTGCCCGTGCTGCTGCTGTGCGGCACCGTCATCTTCTGCGCGCTGTTCGTCGGCTGCTCCTGCGTGCAGTTCTGGTGGGGCGAGGCCGCCGAACTGCAGAACGCCGTCACCTACGGCGGCGCCACCGTCCTGCAGTACCCGCCCACCGTGTTCGCCAGGGAACTCGTGGCCGGCACCGTCTTCGGCGTGCCGCTGGCCTTCGTCAACTGGCTGCCCGCGCTGCACGTCCTGGGCCGGCCCGACCCGCTCGGGCTGCCCGCCGCCTTCCGGTTCGCCTCGCCGCTGGCCGCCGCGCTGTGCGTGCTGGCGGCCGGGCTCGCCTGGCGGGCCGGACTGCGCGCCTACCGCTCCACCGGAAGCTGAGGAAGGGGAACCATGGCCGTGATCGAGGTCGAGGACGTCCGGCGGAGCTTCACCGTCCGCACCGGGGAGGGCCGCTGGCGCCGGGGGAAGCGCGAGGTGCGGGCCGTCGACGGGCTGAGCTTCACCGTCGAGGAGGGCGAGTGCGTCGGCTACATCGGGCCCAACGGCGCCGGGAAGTCCACCACCGTCAAGATGCTCACCGGCATCCTGGTGCCCAGCGGCGGCCGGCTGCGGGTGGCCGGCGTCGACCCGGCCGCCCGGCGGGCCGAACTCGCCCGCCGGATCGGCGTGGTGTTCGGCCAGCGCACCACCCTGTGGTGGGACCTGCCGCTGCGCGACAGCTACGAACTGGCCCGGCGGATCTACCGGATCCCCGACGCCCGGTACCGGGCCAACCTCGACCGGTGCGTCGAACTCCTCGGCCTGGCCGAGCTGTTGGACACCCCCGTCCGGCAGCTCTCGCTCGGCCAGCGGATGCGCGGCGACCTGGCCGCCGCCCTGCTGCACGACCCCAGCGTGCTCTACCTGGACGAGCCCACCATCGGGCTCGACACCGTCAGCAAGGCGAAGGTCCGCGCGTTCCTGCGCGAGACCAACCGGGAGCGGCGCACCACCGTGCTGCTCACCACCCACGACCTCACCGACATCGAGCAACTGTGCGGCCGGGTGATGGTGATCGACCACGGCCGGCTCGTCCTGGACGGCCCGCTGGAGCGGCTGCACGAGATCGGCGGCAGCGAACGCACCCTGGTGGTCGACCTCGCCGAGGCGCACCCGCCGATCGACCTGCCCGGCGTCCGGGTCGCCCGCACCGAGGGCCCGCGCCAGTGGCTGGCCTTCCCGGCCAAGCAGAGCGCCGCGCCGGTCGTCGCCGCCGTCGCCGAGCGCTACCCGCTGGTCGACCTGTCGGTGCGCGAACCCGCGATCGAGGACGTGATCGCCCGGATCTACGCGGGCGGCCCCGCCGCGGTGCCCGCCCCCTGAGCCGCCGCCCTCACCCGTTCGGGTGGCGGAAGTGACCAGTCGGCCGGTACGGGAGTTGACACCTCGTGACCGAGCACGTACCGGACGTCAGCGTGGTGATCGCCGTCCACGACACCATGCCCTACCTCACCGCCTGCCTGGACTCGCTGGTGGGCCAGAGCATCGGGCACCGGCGGATGGAAGTCGTCGCCGTCGACGACGGCTCCAGCGACGGCAGCACCGAGGAGCTGGACCGCTACGCCGCCGCCCACCCCGGGCTGTTCCGCACCCTGCGGCAGCCCGCCTCCGGCGGACCGGCCAAGCCCACCAACCGCGGCACCGAGCTCGCCCGCGGCCGCTACCTGCTCTACCTCGGGGCCGACGACTGGCTCGGCCCCGAGGCGCTCGAGCGGATGGTCGACGCCGCCGACCGCTGGGAGTCCGACGTGCTGATCCCCAAGCAGGTCGGCGAACACGGCCGGATCGTCCCGCAGGGCATCTTCGACCGCACCGCCGAACAGGTCGGCTTCACCGACTCCGCGCTGGCCTGGGCGCTCGGCGACACCAAGCTGTTCCGCCGCGACCTGGTCACCAGCCACGGCCTGCGCCGCCGCGAGGACCTGGTCATCCACTCCGACCAGCCGTTCACCCTCGGCGCGCTGCTGCACGCCCGCAAGGTCTCCGTCCTCGCCGACTACGACTACTACCACCTGGTGCTGCGCCGCGACCGCTCCAACGTCACCCACCGGGCCGGGCCGATGGACCGGCTGCGCGGCTTCACCGCCGCCCACGAGGTGCTCGACCGCTCCACCCTGCCCGGCCCCGCCCGGGACGCCGTCCGGGCCCGCTACTTCAGCTGGGACGTCCCGCAGCTGCTCCAGGCCCCCTTCCTGGACGAGCCGCCCGCCATGCAGCGGCGGATCGTCCAGGAGATCGGCCGGTTCACCGAACGGCACTGCTCGCCCGCCGTGTTCCGCACCCTGCCCGTCCCCGCCCGGCTGCGGCTCGCCCTCGCCCGGCGCGGCGAACTGCACGCCCTGTGCGACCTGATCGCCTGGGAGCGGGACCACGGCGAGCCCGCCCCCGTCCGCCGCGGCTCCAGGCTCTACGCCGGCTACCCGATGTTCCGCGACCGGCGGCTCGGCCTGCCCGACGCCCTGTTCGAGACCGGCCGGACCCCCGCCCCGGCCGGCTGGCGCCGCCTGGTGCCCGCACCGCTGCGCCGCGCCCGGTGGGCCGTCAAACGCGTCCTGCGCCGCGCCCGGCGGCACGGCCTGGCCGCCGCCCTGAAGGGGGCCGCCCGGTGAACGGCACCGAGCAGGCGCTGGACGTCTGCGTGGTCGGCCTCGGCAAGATCGGCCTGCCGCTGGCCGTCCAGTACGCCGGCAAGGGCCACCGGGTCACCGGCGCCGACACCGCCCCCGCCGTGGTCGCCGCCGTCAACGCCGGACGGCCGCCCTTCCCGCGCGAGGCCCACCTCGCCGAACGGCTCGCCGAAGCCGTCGCCGCGGGCCGGCTGCGCGCCACCGCCGACACCGCCGCCGCGACCGCCGGGGCCGGCGCCGTGGTGATCGTCGTCCCGCTGGTCACCGGCCCCGACGGCACCCCCGACTTCGGGCTGCTGGACGCCGCCACCGACGCGGTGGCCGCCGGACTGCGCCCCGGCACCCTGGTCAGCTACGAGACCACCCTGCCGGTCGGCACCGTGCGCGGCCGCTTCGCCCGGCGGCTGGAGGCCGGCTCCGGCCTGGCCGCCGGACGGGACTTCGCGCTGGTGTTCAGCCCCGAACGCGTCCGCACCGGGCGGGTCTTCGCTGACCTGCGGCGCTACCCCAAGCTGGTCGGCGGCCTCGACGAGGAGTCCACCCGGCGCGGCGCCGAGTTCTACCGGGCGGTGCTCGACTTCGACCCGCGCCCCGACCTGCCGCGCGGCAACGGCGTGTGGGCGCTGTCCAGCGCGGAGGCCGCCGAGTTCGCCAAGCTCGCCGAGACCACCTACCGGGACGTCAACATCGCGCTGGTCAACCAGTTCGCCCGGTACGCGGACCGGGTCGGCGTCGACCTCGCCGAGGTCATCGACGCCTGCAACTCGCAGCCCTACAGCCACCTGCACCGCCCCGGCATCGCGGTCGGCGGCCACTGCATCCCGGTCTACCCCCGGCTCTACCTGTGGAACGACCCCGGCGCCAGCGTGGTGCGCACCGCCCGCGAGGCCAACGAGCAGGTGCCGGCGTACGCGGTGGGCCTGCTGGAGGGCGCGCTCGGCCCGCTGGAGGGGACCGCCGTGACGGTGCTCGGCGCCGCCTACCGGGGCGGGGTCAAGGAGACCGCGTACTCCGGGGTGTTCCCGCTGGTCGAGGCGCTGCGCGCGGCCGGCGCCGAGGTCGGCGTCAGCGACCCGCTGTACCTCCCGGACGAGCTGGCCGCGCTCGGCCTGCCGCCCGACCAGGGCAAGCCCGCCACCGCGCTAGTCGTCCAGGCCGACCACCCCGAGTACCGGGAGCTCGGCGCCGCCGACTTCCCCGGCGTGCGGGTGCTGCTCGACGGCCGCCGGGTCACCGACCCGGTCCGCTGGGAGGGCGTGCGGCGGATCGTGCTCGGCGGGGGCGGCTGAGGCGCCGGCCGGGCGGATCCGCGGGGCGGCGGCCGGGCGGATCCGCGGGGCGCCGGGCGGGCGGATTCGCGGGGTGGCGGCCGTTTCGCGCGCCCGGTGTGCCAGGCTGACGGGGTGAGCACGGACGAGACGGCCCCAGGAGTCAGCTTCACCGCCGCCGACGAGGAGAAGCGGCGCGGTGTGCGGAAGATGAAGACCGTGGCGACCGGGCTGCTCGCCCTGGCCACGCTGGTGTTCGCCCTCGCCACCTGGGCGGAGGCGTCCGGCGCGGGGGCCTGGGCCGGGTACGTGGCGGCCGCCGCCGAGGCCGGCATGGTCGGCGCGCTCGCCGACTGGTTCGCCGTCACCGCGCTGTTCCGCCGCCCGTTCGGGCTGCCGATCCCGCACACCGCGATCATCCCGACCAAGAAGGACGCCTTCGGCCGCTCGCTCGGCGACTTCGTCGGCGACAACTTCCTGTCCGCCCCGGTGGTGCGGGCCCGGCTCGGCCGGATCGGCGTGGCCCGCCGGCTCGGCGAGTGGCTGTCCGCGCCGGGCAGCGCCGAACGCGTCACCCGGGAGGCCGCCGCCGCACTGCGCGGCCTGCTCGCGGTGCTCCGCGACGACGACGTGCAGGCCGTGGTGGCCGAGGCGGTCACCAGGCGGGCCGCCGCCACCTCGGTCGCCGAACCCGCCGGACGGCTGCTCGGCAAGGTCGTCGCGGACGGCGGGCACAAGGGCCTGGTCGACCTGGTCGCGGTGCGCGGCCACGACTGGCTGGTCGAGCACCACGGCGAGGTGGTCGCCCGGGTCACCGCCAAGACCCCCGGCTGGACGCCCAAGTTCCTCGACCAGCAGGTCGGCGAACGCGTCTACAAGGAACTGCTGCGCTTCGTCACCGACGTCCGCGACGACCCCGTCCACCCCGCCCGCGGCGCCCTCGACAACTTCCTCGCCGACTTCGCCCAGGAGCTCCAGCACGACCCCGCCACCATCGACCGGGTCGAGCGCGCCAAGGCCGACCTGCTGGGCCGCCCCGAGGTGCAGGAGCTGATCGCCTCCTCCTGGGCGGCCGTCCGGACCCTGGTGCTGGGCGCCGCCGAGGACGAGGACAGCGAGCTGCGCCGCCGCCTCACCGAGGGGCTGCGGGCCCTCGGCCGGCGGCTGGCCACCGACGGGAAGCTCCAGGCGAAGACCGACGGCTGGCTGCTGGACGCCGCCGAGTACGTGGTCTCCACCTACCGGGAGGAGATCACCTCGCTGATCTCCGAGACCGTCGCCGGGTGGGACGCCGCCGACGCCTCCCGCAAGATCGAGGCCAACGTGGGGCGCGACCTGCAGTTCATCCGGATCAACGGCACCGTGGTCGGCGCGCTGGCCGGCCTGCTCATCCACACCGTCAGCACGGCGCTGGGCGGCTGACCGGGGCCTGACCGGGCGGCTCCCGCGGGGCGCTCCGGGCGGCAAATTCCGGGTAAAAACTGTCGCCCGGCTGCCGGGCCCGCCCGCCCGGCCCGGCGCGGCGCCCGGAACGGCGCTGACCTGCGCGTCTCCGGGGCGGCGGGGGTGGTCGACGGCCCGTCCAGGCGGGCGGTCCGGGGTGGTTCGTCCGGTCCGGATACGACCGGTCGGCTGGGCTAGGGTGAGCGACCGATCGGCGTGGCCAGGGGGGTCGAACGCCTGTTTTCCACGGGGGAGTTGACGGACATGGCGGTACGTGTGCGAAAGGCCGTGCTGCGGGTCGCGGCGCTGGGGGCGGCCGCGTTGGTGCTGACGGCCTGCAACGACGACGGGTCCTCGTCCGACCCGGGGCTCTCCGGCGCGTCCGGGTCGCCCGCGGCGGCGGCACCGAGCGCGAGCGCGAGCGCGACCGGCAAGGGCAAGGCCAAGGAGCCGGAGAAGGGCGGCAGGTCCGGTGCGGCCTCGAAGGGCGCCGCGGCGGGCGGCGCCGAGGCGGCGCAGGCGAAGACCGACCGGCTGGTGCTGACCGCGGACGAGTGGGACAACGCCTACGTCGCCGACGGGGACGACGACACCGGCGCGGACAACTACACGATGAGCGCGTCCTGCGTGCTCGAGCCGGACGGGAAGCAGGTCAAGGGGCTGCTCGCCGTCACCCAGCGCTTCGTGCGGCAGGACCACGAGAGCGACACGACGTACGCGAACACGGCCGCCGAGCAGTTCGCCACCACCGACGACGCGCACCGGGAGATCCAGGAGGTCCGGGACAACGACAGGCGCTGCCCGAGCTACCAGGACGCCGACACCGACACCCGGCCCGGCACCCGGTACAGCGACGTGCGCGCGGGCACGGTGTCCGCGGTGCCCGGCGCCGACGAGGTGTACATCGAGGCGGGCCGGAACAAGTGGACCTACGACGACGGGACGTGGAGCGACCCGCGCGACTTCGCCTACCTGCTGGCGCGCAAGGGCACCGTCGTGGTGAAGGTGTACATGGACGCCGACCCGCACTTCAACGCCCAGACCAGCGAGGACCAGGCGCGGGACGCGCTGGCGAAGCTGGCCGCCAAGTGGTGACCGGCCGGGCCGGGCGCGCGGGTTAGCATGCGAGGTCTGTCCGGGTCCGGGTGAAGCAGAGGGAGCGTGCCGTGGCCGAGGGTGTCCAGGGGATCGAGGCGTTCATCGCCGGAATGCCGAAGGCGGAGCTGCACGTGCACCACGTGGGCTCGGCCTCGCCGCGGGTGGTGGCCGAGCTGGCGGCCCGGCACGCCGGGCGCAGCAGGGTGCCGGTCGACCCGCAGGCGCTCGCCGAGTACTTCACCTTCACCGACTTCGCGCACTTCATCGAGGTGTACCTGAGCGTCGTCGACCTGGTCCGGGACGCCGAGGACGTCCGCGCGCTGACCTACGGCGTCGCGCAGGACATGGCCCGGCAGAACATCCGGTACGCCGAACTGACCGTCACCCCGTACTCGTCGGTCAGCCGGGGCATCCCCGACGTCGCCTTCATGGAGGCGATCGAGGACGCCCGGCTGTCCGCCGAGAAGGACCTCGGCATCGTGCTGCGCTGGTGCTTCGACATCCCCGGCGAGGCCGGGCTGGCCTCCGCGGAGGAGACCGCCCGGCTCGCCCTGGACCTGGCCCCCGAGGGGCTGGTCTCGTTCGGGCTCGGCGGCCCCGAGATCGGGGTGCCGCGCCCGCAGTTCAAGCCGTACTTCGACCGGGCCCGGGCGGCCGGCCTGCACAGCGTGCCGCACGCGGGCGAGTCGACCGGCCCCGAGACGGTCTGGGACGCGATCCGGGAGCTCGGCGCGGAGCGGATCGGCCACGGCACCCAGTCGGTGAAGGACCCGGCGCTGGTCGACCACCTGGGCGAGCACCGGATCCCGCTGGAGGTCTGCCCGACCTCCAACCTGGCGACCCGGGTGGTCGAGCGGATCGAGGACCACCCGATCCGGCAGATGGTCGACGCCGGACTGCTGGTCACCGTCAACAGCGACGACCCGCCGATGTTCGGCACCGACCTGAACACCGAGTACGCGGTCGCCGCGAAGCTGCTCGGCCTGGACGAGGCCGGGGTGGCGGCGCTGGCCCGGAACGCCGTCGAGGCGTCCTTCCTGGACGCGGCGGGCAAGCGCCGGCTGACCGGCGAGATCGACGCCTACCTGGCGGCCTGGCGGCCCACCGCCTGAGGGGCCCCGGCCCCGGCGGCCGGGCGGTGCAGGTACCACCGCTCGGCCGCCGTCCAGGCGGTGGAGGCCAGCAGGTAGAGGCCGCCCGCGAGGGGCAGCAGCAGGGCGAACAGCGGGGTGCCGAAGGCCAGCCAGCGCAGCGGCCCGGTGGGGACGGGGGCGTGCTTCGCGCGGCGGGCACCGGACCACGCCAGGGCCAGCAGGGCCGCCTCCAGGGCGGCGAACACCGCGAACTGCGCCGGGGTGTGCGCCGCCAGGGGGCGGGCGGCCAGCGGGACGCCGGCGAGGGTCGCGTCCAGCAGGTGGCCGGGGGCGGTGGTGAACAGGCGGTACATCACCGAGAAGAACGGCGCCTGCAGCAGCGCGGGCAGCAGCCCCGCGAACGGGCCGGTGCCCTCGGCGCGGTGCAGGGCCAGCAGTTCGCGGTTCAGCCGGGCGGGGTCCTTCGCGTGCCGCTCGCGCAGCCGCGCGACCTCCGGCGCGAGCCGGGCGCGGGCCCGCTCGGCCCGTGCCGCGGAACGGGCCAGCGGGTGCAGGGCCGCGCGGACGGCCAGGGTGAACAGGACGATCGCGACCGCCGTGGGGACGGCGGTGGCGAGGGCCGCGACGGCGGCGTGGGCGAGGCGGACGGCGGGGTCGAGGACGCTCAGGACGGACACGGCGGGCTCTCCGGGAGTCGGCGGGGCATGGCGACGGTGCTCGGAGGGCGGACGCGAGGAGGGGACGCGGACCCGGCCCGGCGGCGCCGCGCGCACGGGCGTGCGGGCGCACGGGCGTGGCGGGAGCCGGGCGGTGCGTGGGCGTTCGGGCAGTTCCCCGCGCAGGGGCGGCGGACCCCGGTCCGGACAGAGGACGGCGGGGAACGGCGGCCCCGGCCCCGGCGGGCGGCACGAGAGCGGTGGGCCCTCGGCCCCGGTCGGGGGCGGGAGTTCGGGGACTGCGGGGAGGAACGGGCCCCTCAGGCGGCCGCGGGCCGGTGTCCCGGGGCCCGGGGGCGGGCGCGGCCCGGGGCGTCCGGGTCGCGCGGCGGCAGGTAGGCGGTGCGGTAGGCGCGGCGGCGCAGTGCCGCCGCGTGCACGGCCGCCGGGGTGCGGGCGCCGGGGAGGCGGGTGGTGGCGAGGGTGGCGGTGACGGCGGCGGCGAGCAGCAGCAGCGCGGCCGCGGTCAGCGCACCCGGGCCGGTGAGCAGGTCACCGGTGAGGACCCGGAACAGGGCGAGCAGGAGCGGGGTGGCGAGCACGGTGCGCAACCTCCTCGGGCCGGGGCGGGGGCCGTCCGGGCGGGGTGCCGCCGGACGGGACGGGAGCGGACGCCGCGTCGACGGCGGGGCCGTGCGGCGCGGTTCCGGAGCGGTCAACGGCGGGGCGGGCACCGGAGTTCCGGGCTCCGGACTCCGGATTTCGGGCTCCGGGCTCCGGGCTCCGGGTTCCGGGCTCCGGGCTTCGCCCCGCCGTTGCCGGGGTTCAGGGGAGGCGGACCACGGAGGCCGTCGCGGCGGAGGCGCGGGCGGCCTCCAGGACGGCCAGGGTGGCGACCGCGTCGCGCGGGTCGACCGGCGGCGGGGTGCGGTCGGCCAGCGAGGCGGCGATGCCCGCGTAGTACGCCGGGTAGTCGCCGGGGTCGGTGGTGACCGGTTCGGCGTCGCCGTCGCTGCCGAGCAGGCCGTACGCGGCCGGGTCGTCGTCGCCCCAGTGGCCCTCCGGCCCGCCCGGGCGGCGGCCGGCCCGCAGGGCGGCCTCCTGCGGGTCCATGCCGAACTTGACGTAGCCGGCGCTGTCGCCGAGCACCCGCAGCCGGGGCCCGGCGAGCGGGGCGACGGCGCTGGTCCACAGCTGGGAGCGGACGCCGCCGGTGTGGGTGAGGGCGAGGAAGGCGTCGTCGTCGACCACCGCGCCGTCGCGGCGCACGTCGATCTCCGCGTACACCGTCTCGACCGGGCCGAACAGGGTCAGCGCCTGGTCGACCAGGTGGCTGCCCAGGTCGTACAGGGTGCCGCCGACCTCGGCCGGGTCGGCGAGCTCGCGCCAGCCCGGCTTGGGCTTGGGGCGGAAGCGCTCGAAGCGGGACTCGAAGCGGTGCACCCGGCCGAGCCGGCCCTCCTCGACCAGCCGGCGGGCGGTCAGGAAGTCGCCGTCCCAGCGGCGGTTCTGGAACACCGACAGCAGCAGGCCGGACTTCTCGGCGAACTCGCACAGGTCGCGGGCCTCGGCGCTGGTCGCGGCGAGCGGCTTGTCGACCACGGTGGCCAGGCCCGCCAGCAGGGCGGTGCGGGCGAGCGGGACGTGGGTGCGGTTGGGGGAGGCGATCACCACCAGGTCGAACCGGTCGGCGTCCTCGAACAGCTGCTCGGGGGTGTCGAGGGCGCGGGCGCCGGGGTGGTCGCGGTGCAGCTGGGCGCGGCGGTCGGGGTTGGCGGTGACCACCGCGTCCAGTTGGAGTCCGGGGGTGGTGGCGATCAGCGGGGCGTGGAAGGCGGAGCCTGCCAGGCCGTAGCCGATCAGGCCGACCCGGAACGGGGTGGGGGGCGTGCTGCTCATGCCCTCAACTCAACCACCCCGGTCCTCCGGAGCCGCGGAGGCCACCCGGTCAGCGAGCCCCGCCCGGGTCAGCCGTCGCCCCCCGGGCGGTGCCGGCACAGCACCGCGCAGGCCGCGCCGCCCAGCAGCAGCACCGAGCCCAGTGACAGCAGCACGCCGTCGGTGGTCGCGTCGCCGCCGGTCCGGGCCAGCTCCGAGGGGGACGGCGCGGGCGCGGCGGCGGGCGGTCCGGCCGGGGCCGGTGGCGGGGCGTCGGCGGCGGCGGACAGCGCGGCCGGGCCGCCGAGCAGGGCGGCGGCGGCCAGCAGGGGCAGGGCGGTGCGGCGGACGGAGGCCATCGAGGGGCTCCCTTGCGTCGTGCGGAGAGGGTGTGTCCGGGACGCTAGCCACTCGGAGCGGCCGTTCTGACGGTACGTCAGAGTAGTTACGCGGGGTTTAAGGCCGTGTTGAGGCGGGTCGGGCCCGGGGCGGCCGGGGGGTGGTACCGGCGGAAAACGATCCGATTCCAGGAATGTCGGAGTTTCCGCCGCAGGAGTCGGTCGGCGAACTTCCTCCCGTGTGCGGGTCTAGTCCGGATTCGAACTCTTCTTGGTGTGGACACGAAATGGGAACGGAGAATTCCGCTGAGGCGCCTAATGCGGCGCTGACCTGGTGAAACGCTGCCGCTTTCGGGGTCTCTGGGCAGGGTCCGATGAAAGTTTCACGGATTCTTTCCACTTTTCCCGGTGGCGGCTAGAGTCGGGCGCCGCGAGCGCTCGCTCGCCATTCGGGTATTTCCCTGGGGGGATCGTGAAGAGAACGCTGAGGCTCGTCCTGACGGCCGCCGTCGCACTGGTGACGGTGTCGGCACTGGTGCCGGGCGCCGCGTCCGCCGCGGAGCCGGTGCTGTCGGACGCCCAGGTCGCCGCGCTGTCGCGCACGGAGCAGGCGGAACTGCTCGGCCCGCTCCGGGCCCTCGCGAACGCGGTGGACGCGGTCGGCCGGTCCGAGCTGGCCGACGCGTACTCCGGGCTGGAACTGCGGGCCGGGGCGCACGCGGTGGACGTCTACCTGACGGACCGCAAGCAGGCCGACCGCCTGCTGGCGGCGGCCAGGGCCGTCGACCCGGGCATCGACACCGGCCTGGTCCGGATCAAGCAGGGCAAGTACACCCGCCGGGCGCTGCAGGAGGCCCGCGACCGGGTGGTGGCGGACGGCGGCCTCGGCGGCGACCTGCTGAGCGTGACGGTGCCGCCGAACGGCGGCGGCCTGCACCTGGGCGTGCGCGACGTCGAGCGGGCGAAGCAGGCGCTCGCCGCGAACGGGGCCCGCGCGGCGGTCGACCGGGCCGGTGTCGACACCGTCCTGGACGCCTCGGCCGAGGGCAGCGACATGTCGCGGCTCAGGGACAGCGCCCCGTGGATCGCGGGGGAGGCGCTCGTCGACGGCGGATCGAACGCCACCTACGACTGCACGTCCGGCGTGCCCACCCGGCGCAAGTCGGACAACCGGTCGTTCCTGATCTCCGCCGAGCACTGCTTCGCCGCCGACGCCACCATCTACACGGGCTGGGACGGCGGCCGCAACTACATCGGCCACGTCGCCGCCCGCTCCGACCTGTGGGACGCGGTGGCGATCGACACCTCGTCCACCGGCGTCACCGCCGGCCGCGAGTGGGACGGCCCCACCGGGAACTCCTTCACCCTCCCGCTGACCAGCTCCGCCTACTCGTACGCCGGCGACTACGTCTGCCAGGACGGCTTCACGTCCGGCGTGGTGTGCAACATCGAGGTCACCAAGGCGGACACCTACTGGGTCGGCAGCAACGGCGTCCTGCACCGCGGCGTCGAGGGCATCCAGGTCTACGGGAACACCGCGATCCAGCACGGCGACAGCGGCGGCCTGGTGTTCGCCATCACCGGCTCCAGCCGCCAGGCGCGCGGCATCAACAGCTGGGGCGGCGACACCGTCATCCGGTGGACCGAGGTCCTCGACATCTACAACACCTGGGGCCTGCAACTGGCGGGCTGAACACGGGCCCCGGGGCCGCGCCGAGGAGCCCCGGACCGTCGTCGGCGGTCCGGGGCCGGGCGGTCAGCCGCCGTCCGCGAACAGGGTGGCGGCGACGTGCCGGGTGTCGGTGTACTCGCGGACGGCGGCGATCCGGCCGTCGCGGACGGTGAAGACGCCCAGGCAGCGGTTGTCGTAGCGGTGGCCGTGCACGGTGGTGCCGCGCGAGGTCCACTCGGCCACCACCCGGTCGCCCTCGGCGACCGGGGTGCCGACCAGGGCGACCTCGACGGCGGTGCCGGGGGCGAAGACGCCGCCGACCGAGCCGAGGAAGTCCTCGACGATGCCCTTGCGGCCGTGCCACTCGCCGCTCAGCGGCAGGTCGCCGGGGTAGGTCCAGACGGCGTCCTCGGTGAAGGCGTCCCGGATGGCGGCCGCGTCGCCGCGGGCCACCGCGGCCACGTAGTCGGTGACGACGGTGCGGGGGTCGGTGCTCATGGCGGATCTCCTCGAGTGGGAAGTCAGTTGACGGTCAGGACGGTGTTGCCGCGGACCTTGCGGCCGCGCAGGTCGGCGATCGCGTCGGCGGTCCGGTGCCAGTCGTCGACCAGGCCGAGCTCGGGGTGCAGCCGGCCCTCGGCGGTCAGCCGGACCAGGGTGCGCAGGTCCGGGCCGTCCGGGTGGTCGACGTCCGCGTAGCTGAAGTGCTCGATCCGCGCCGAGACCGGCCCCTTCAGCAGCGCGAAGAAATCCAGCCGGACCGGCTCGCGGGACGCCTGCCCGAACCAGAGCAGCCGGCCGCGCGGCGCCAGCAGGGCCAGCGCCCGGGGCAGTTCGGCGCCACCGGTGGACTCCAGCACCAGGTCGTACGGGCCGCTCGCCGCGGCCACCTCGTGCACCACCTCGGTGGCGCCCAACTCCCGCAGCCGCGCCCCGCGTTCGGCGTTCGCGGTGACGGCGGTCAGCTGCGCCCCGGCGGCCGCGGCCAGTTCGGCCAGGTAGTGGCCGACCCCGCCGGAGGCGCCGGTCAGCAGCAGCCGCCGCCCGGTCACCGCGCCCGCCGAACGCAGCAGCCGCAGCGCTGTCAGGCCCGCCAGCGGCAGCGCGGATGCGGTCGGCGCGTCCAGCCGCTCGGGCAGCACCGCCAGCGCGTCCGTGCGCACCGCCGCGTACTCCGCCCAGCCCGCGGCCGGCGGGTGCGCCACCACCCGCTGCCCGACCGCCGGGCCGCTGCCGTCCGCGGCGGCCTGCACGACCAGCCCGGCGACGTCCTTGCCCGGCCGCCAGTGCGGCGGCGGATCCTCCAGCAGGAAGGTCTCGCCCCGGTTCACCGAGAACGCGTCGACCTTCACCAGCACCTCGCCGGGGCGCGGCTCGGGCTGCGGGACCTCGGCGAACTCGACCGTGCCGCGGGCCGGAACCAGTGCCTTCATCGGGCAACTCCTCTACTCCTGTGGGCCGTTCGGTGATGACTCCAGTCAACGGCGCGGGCCCCGGGAGGGTCCAACAACCGGAACGGCCGCACGACAACCGGCGGTTGTCGGCGATGATGGCGGGATGGACGACCCCGACCTCCGGCAGCTGCGGGCCTTCGTCGCCGTCGCCGAACAGCGCCACTTCGGGCGCGCCGCCGAGCAGTTGGCCATCAGCCAGCAGGCCGCCTCCAAGCGGATCGCCGCCCTGGAGCGGGAGTTGGGCACCCGGCTGCTCGACCGCGGCCCCACCTCCGTGCAACTCACCGAAGCCGGGCAGCAGTTGCTCGCCCCCGCGCGGGCCGCACTGGCCGCCGGGCAGGCCGTCCTCGCCGCCGTCCGGCAGCGGGCCGCGCCCGCCCGGCTGGACGTCTGGGGCCACCTGTACGAACCGCTGCGCACCGTGCGCGAGGCGCTGGCCGCCGCCCCCGGCCTGACCGTCGAGGTCGGCCCGGTCCGGGACGCCGGCGCGGCCGCCGCCGCACTCGTCCGGGGCGAGAGCGCCGCCGGGTTCGGCCGCCACCAGCCCGGCGCGGAACGGGAGTTGGCCCACCGGCTGGTCCGGCTGGAGCCGCTCGACGCGGTCCTGGCGGCCGACCACCCGCTGGCCCGCGCCGACCGGCTGCGCCCCGCCGACCTGGCCGCGCTGCGCCTGGTGCTGCCCGCCGACCCGGCCCGGCTGGACTTCCTGGCCCGGTTCGGCGAGCACTTCGGCGTCCCGCTGCTGCCCGGCGAGGCCAACCTCGGCCCGGCCCACCTGCTGGAGCGGGTCCGCGCCGTCCCCGACGGCTGCACCCTGCTGCCCGCCGAACTCCCGCTTGCCGTCCCGCCCGGCCTGGCCGTCCGCCCGCTCGCCGACCCCGTTCCGCTGTACGCCTGGTCGCTGGTCTGGCACCGCGAACGCCCGCACCCGGCCGTCCCCGCGCTGCTGCGGGCCTTCGCCGAGCGCGGCCGGGAGCGCCGCTGGCTGGAGTACCGCCCGGACCGGGACTGGCTGCCCGGCACCGACGCCCGCGACCTGGCATAAACGCACCCGGCATGACACGCCCGGCATGGCACGCCCTGCATGGCACAGGGCCCCGGCGCGGTGCGCGCCGGGGCCCTGCGGGGCGGGGTCAGACCAGCTCGACCAGGTCGGCGATCGAGTTGACCACCTGGGTCGGCCGGTACGGGAAGCGGTCGACCTCGGCCGCCTGGGTCAGGCCGGTCAGCACCAGGAAGGTCGACATGCCGGCCTCCATGCCGGAGACGATGTCGGTGTCCATCCGGTCACCGATCATCGCGCTGTTCTCCGAGTGCGCGCCGATCGCGTTCAGGCCCGCGCGCATCATCAGCGGGTTCGGCTTGCCGACGAAGTACGGGTCCACGCCGGTCGCCTTGGTGATCAGCGCGGCCACCGCGCCGGTCGCGGGCAGCGCGCCCTCGGCGGACGGGCCGGTCTCGTCCGGGTTGGTGGCGATGAAGCGGGCGCCGTCGTTGATCAGGCGGACGGCCTTGGTCATCGCCTCGAAGGAGTACGTCCGGGTCTCGCCCAGCACGACGAAGTCCGGGGCGGTGTCGGTCAGCACGTAGCCCACGTCGTGCATCGCGGTGGTCAGACCGGCCTCGCCGATCACGTACGCGGTGCCGCCCGGGCGCTGGTCGTCCAGGAACTTCGCGGTGGCCAGCGCGGAGGTCCAGATGTGCTCGGCGGGCACGTCCAGGCCCATCCGGGCCAGCCGGGCGTGCAGGTCGCGCTGGGTGTAGATCGAGTTGTTGGTGAGCACCAGGAAGGGCTTCCCGGACTCACGCAGCCGCTTGATGAAGGCATCGGCCCCGGGGATCGGCACGCCCTCGTGGATGAGGACTCCGTCCATGTCGGTCAGCCAGGTCTCGATGGGCTTGCGGTCTGCCACGTGGGTGTCTCCTTGGTCTTGCACAGGTCGAACGATCTTCGTGATCGCTCCGACCGGACACCGCTGGCCGGTCGGGCGCCACCGGCTGCCCCAACGCCGATCAGCCTAGTCGTCCGGGCCGGACCGACACAGGGGCGTCCGGCGCCCGGACCGGCCCCGCCGTCAGCCCCCGTACGGGTTCCCGCCCGGCGGCTGCTGCGGCGGTTGACCGTACGGCGCGGGCGGCTGCTGGCCGTAGGGCGCGGCGGGCTGCTGCGGCGGCGGGCCGTACGGCGGCGCGGCCGGTGCGGCCGGTGCGGCGTACGGCTGCTGCTGGGGGACGCCGTACGGCGGCGGTTGCGGCGCCCCGTACGGCGGCTGGGCCCCGTACGGCGGCTGCGGCGCCCCGTACGGCTGGGGCTGCGGCGCGCCGTAGGGCTGCGGGCCGGTCGGCGGCAGGTCGTCGGCGGCCCGGCGCTTGTGCCGGACGACCAGGAACGCCACCAGCGCCAGCGCCAGGACGCCCGCCACCGCGCCGCCGATGACCAGCGGCAGGCTCCCCGAGCCGGAGGACTTCTGCGGCGCGGCCACCGGGCCCGGGGTCGTGCCG
>NZ_JBHUWH010000131.1:0-17500 GCF_042670125.1 Kitasatospora sp. NPDC057198
CCTGCGGGACGGGCGGCGGCTGCGGCACCGGTTGCGGCGCCGTCTGCGGCGGCCACGGCGGGGCGGCGGAGGCCGTCGAGCCCGCGGACACCGCGGACGAGGCCCGCACCGAGGACGAGGCCCGCACCGACCTGGTCCGGGTCCGCCGCCGCGGCGCCGGCACCGAGCTGGCCCCGAACGCCTGATGGAGCGCCAGAACGCCCTGGACGCCGCCCGGTTGCTCGAACTGGACCGGGCGCACGTCTGGCACCCGTACGGCCCGATGCCGGGAACGGTGCGGCCCCTCGTGGTGGAGTCGGCCGCGGGCGTGCGCCTGCGGCTGGCCGAACCGGTGGGCGGGCACCGGGAGTTGGTGGACGGCATGTCGTCCTGGTGGGCGGCGGTCCACGGCTACCGGCACCCGGTGCTGGACGCGGCGGTGCGCGACCAGCTCGACTCGATGAGCCACGTCATGTTCGGCGGCCTCACCCACCGTCCGGCCGTCGAACTCGCGGTCAAACTGGTCGAGTTGACGCCCGAGCCGCTGCAGCACGTGTTCCTCGCCGACTCCGGTTCGGTGGCGGTCGAGGTGGCGCTGAAGATGTGCCTGCAGTACTGGCGCTCGCTCGGCCGCCCGGAGAAGCACCGGGTGCTGACCTGGCGCGGCGGCTACCACGGCGACACCTTCCACCCGATGTCGGTCTGCGACCCCGACGGCGGGATGCACCACCTGTGGGGCGGCGTGCTCCCCCGGCAGCTGTTCGCCGACGAGCCGCCCGCCGGGTACGACGCCCCCGCCGACCCGGCGTACGTCGCGCACCTGGCCGAGCTGATCGGGCGGCACGCGGGCGAACTGGCCGCCGTGATCGTCGAACCGGTGGTGCAAGGCGCCGGCGGGATGCGCTTCCACTCCCCCGAATACCTGCGCGTGCTACGGGAGTTGTGCGACGCGCACGACGTGCTGCTGGTCTTCGACGAGATCGCCACCGGCTTCGGCCGCAGCGGCGAACTGTTCGCCGCCGACCACGCGGGCGTCTCCCCCGACGTGATGTGCCTGGGCAAGGCGCTGACCGGCGGCTACCTGACCCTGGCCGCGACGCTGTGCACCGGCCGGGTCGCCGAGGGCATCTCCCGCGGCGAGGTCCCGGTGCTGGCACACGGCCCGACCTTCATGGGCAACCCGCTGGCCGCGGCCGTCGCCAACGCCTCGATCGACCTGCTGACGGGGCAGGACTGGCGCGGCGAGGTGAAGCGGATCGAGTCCGCGCTGCACACCGCACTCGCCCCGTGCGCCGGACAGCCCGGCGTCGCGGACGTCCGGGTGCTGGGCGCGATCGGCGTGGTCCAACTGGACGCGCCCGTCGACATGGCCGCGGCAACGCTGGCCGCCGCCGAACAGGGCGTGTGGCTGCGGCCGTTCCGCGACCTGATCTACACGATGCCCCCGTTCGTCACCGAGGACGCCGACATCGCCGCGATCGGCCGGGCGGTCACCGCCGCGGCAGCGGCCTCCACCGCCGCCAACGCCGCCGTCGGCACCGGCACCGGCACCGGGTAGGCCATCGGGCCGGTACGGTCCGCCCGTCGCCCGTCCTCCGTCCCCCGCCCCCGTCCGTTCGCCACCGCATCCCCTCGCCGTCCCACCCAGCACCCCCAGCCAGGAGCACCGCACCATGTCCCCCGTCCTGTTCGTCACCGGCACCGGCACCGAGGTCGGCAAGACCCTGACCACCGCCGCGGTCGCCGCGCTTGCCCCGGGGCCGGTGGCGGTGCTGAAGCCCGGCCAGACCGGGCTGGGGCCGGACGAGCCGGGGGACGTGGACGAGGTCGCCCGGCTGGCCGGGCCGTCGGTGCGCACGGTCGAGCTGGCCCGCTACCCGGAGCCGCTCGCTCCCGAGACGGCCGCCCGCCGGGCCGGGCTGCCGGCGCTGGACCCGGACGACGTGGCAAGGACGGTGGCCGGTCTCGCCGCCGAGTACGACACCGTGCTGGTGGAGGGCGCGGGCGGGCTGCTGGTCCGCTACGACGAGCGGGGGCGCACCCTCGCCGATCAGGCCCTGGCCTGCCGGCGTCTGGGCCTGGAGGTCGAGTTCCTGCTGGTTGCGGCGGCCGGCCTGGGCACCCTGAACGCCACCGCGCTGACCGCCGAGGCGCTGCGCCACCGCGGTCTGCCGCTGCGCGGCGTGGTGATCGGCTGCTGGCCCGCCGAACCGGACCTCGCCACCCGCTGCAACCTGGCCGACCTCCCGACCGCGGCCGGGGCCCCGCTGCTCGGTGCCCTCCCGTCCGGTGCGGCCGCCCACACCCCCGCCACCTTCCGGCCGTTCGCCGAGGCCGCCATCGCCCCTTCCCTGGGCGGTAGTTGGGACGCCGCCGCGTTCGCCGCCACCCACCACCCGGCCTGATGGACGACCTCCCCGACGCCGCCCTCGCCCTGCGCGGGGGCCTGCACTCCCCCGCACAGGCGCTGGAGTTCGTCCGCTGGCTGGCCGCCGCCTGGACCGACCGTCCGCCGGCTCCGGAGGACGGCTTCCCGGAGGCCGAACTCGCGCTTGCGGAGGCCCGGTTGGGCTTCCCGATGCCTGCCGCCCTGCGCTCCGGCTACGCTCTGTTCGGTCGCCGGGACGACCTGACCCGCAACCAGGATCCGCTCCTCCCGCCGTCCGGGCTGTACGTCGACGAGGAGTCGGACGGGGTTCTCGTCTTCCGCGAGGAGAACCAGAGTTGTGCGTTCTGGGGGATTCCGCTGGCCGAACTCGACCAGGAGGACCCGCCGGTGGTGCTGTCCACGGGCCGCGACTGGGTTCCGTTCCTGACACGGATGTCCCTGGCCTGGGTCGAACTCGCCCTGACCGAGTTCCTGTTGGGCTCCCCGCACTACGACGCCTGTGAGCTCCCGGCCGCCCGACTGCCCGCGCTGCACGCCCTGCACACCCGTCTCCCGCTGCCCGACCACCCGATGTGGGCGAGCCGGGACGACTCCCCGATCCGCTGGTACGCCGCCCCCGGCCGCCTGCTGCGCCACGACGGCCTCGGCGACCTCTCCTGGCTGCACGCCGCCACCCGCACCCGGGTCGGTCTCGACGCCCTGCACGCCGACCTGCCGGCCCGCTGGGTCGGCTGAGTCCTCCTGCGGGTCCGCCCCGGTGACCTGCCCGCGTGGCCTCCCGGAACGCTCCGGCCGGCTGGCATAGCGTCGGCCCGACCTGCGGCGTGACGAGAGGATCAGCGATGCGACGGGCCACCGTGACAGCTTCCGCCCTGGCCGTACTGGCCGTGCTCGGTGCGGTCGGGGCCGCCCCGGCGGCGGTGCCCGCGCCCGGGGCGGGCGAGGCGGTGGTGACGGTGCGCACCGGCGGGGACCGGACGGGCGCGCAGTCCGTCGGCCCGCTGGCGGGCGTCCGGCTGGGGCTGTTCGCGGCGGAGGGGGACGCGGTGCCGGTCGATCCGGGGTGGGGCGTGTGCGTCTCGGACGCCGACGGCGACTGCTCCTTCCGGGTGCCGGACACCGGCCCCGGCGGGGCGAACGCGGGGCGGGAGCTGACGGTGCGGCAGCTGGACGGCGGGGTGCCGGCGGGCTGGTTCGCCAATCCGGAGCTGCGGACGGGGCCGGGCAGCGGCTCGGGCTCGGTCGCCTCCCCGTATCGCTTCCGGACGCCCGCGCTGGCCGCCGGGAACACCTACCGCTCGAGCGCCGACTTCATGGTCAGCGACGACTACAAGAACCTGCCGACGGCCTCCGGCGGGGTGTGGCAGGACTCGCGGAACAACCCGCCGCTGCCCGCGCACTGCGGGCTGGACGTGGCCCTGGTGCTGGACCTGTCGGCCTCGGTCGGCGGTGAGCTGCCCTTCCTGAAGTCGGCCGCGGACCGCTTCACCGACGCGCTGACCGGCACGCCCTCGCGGCTGGCGGTGTTCTCCTTCGACCAGGCGTCCCCGGCGACCGGCGTGGGCGCGAACCACCCGGAGCTGCACCCGGTGTCGACGCCGGCCGGCGCGGCGGAGTTCAAGTCGCTGTACGCGGACTGGACGCTGGGCAAGGGCACCAACTGGGACACCGCGCTGTGGTCGGTGGCGAAGGCCGCCCCGGTGTACGACGCGGTGGTGGTGCTGACCGACGGCAACCCGACCCGGTTCGCGGACGACGCCCAGGGCGACGGCTCGCGGACCCACTTCCGGGACGTCGAGAACGGCGTCTTCTCCGCCAACGCGGTGAAGGCGGAGGGCAGTCGGCTGATCGCGCTGGGCGTCGGCAAGGGCGTCGAGGGGATCTCCGGGCTCAACCTGCGGGCGGTCTCGGGGCCGGACGCGAACGCCGACGGCGGCGACCTGACCGCCGCCGACTACTTCCAGACCAAGGACTTCGCCACCGCCGGGCAGCAGTTGCACGACCTGGCGCTGTCGCACTGCGACAACAGCGTGACGGTGGTCAAGCAGCTCGTCCCGGCCGGTACGACCGGCGAGGACACCACGGGCGCGGTGAACGCCCCGGCGGGCTGGACGTTCGGGGCGTCGACCGGCACGCCGGGCGTCGGCGGGCTGCCGCGGGAGCTGACCACGACCGACGACGGCACGGGCTCGGTGGTCTTCCAGCCGGAGCTGGGCGAGCGGCCGTCCGCATCCCTGGACATCAGCGAACTCCAGCACGACGGCTACCAGTTGGTCACCAAGGACGGCAAGAACGCGGTCTGCGTGAACCTCGACACCGGGCAGCCGGTGGACGTCTCCGACACCGGCACGGCCGACCGCCCCGGGTTCGCCCTGGAGCTGCCCCGGCTCGCCGCGGTCAGCTGCACGGTCTACAACCGGCCCGCCGCCGCCCCGGCCGTACTCCCGGCCGACCTGACGGTGGACAAGACCTGGCGGATCGACGGCGCCGTCCACCCGGAGGGCGGCCAGCCCGCCGGGTTCACCGCCACCGCCTCGCTGACCGGGCCGGACGGCGCCGCGGCCGCGCCGCAGCCCTGGGGCACCGCGCGCACCGGCTACCGGACCGGCGACCGGGCCGCCGTCACCGAGCGGACCGAACTCGCTGACCCCGCCTGCACGTTGACCGACCGGCGGATCACCGCGCTGAACGGCGCACCGGTCGACCTCCCGCTCGGCAGCACGCTCACCCTCGACAGCGCGCACACCCGGGCCGAGATCACCAACACCGTCGAGTGCCACCGCACCGGCCCGTCCCCGTCCCCCTCGCCCGCTCCCCCCGGCGGCGGGCACCTCGCCGCCACCGGCAGCGAGGGCACCTCCGTGCTGCTCCCGGCCGCCGGCGGCGCCGCCCTCGCGGGCCTCGCCCTGCTGGCCCTCCGGGCCCGGCTCGACCGGCGGCGCGACGACGGCTGAGCCGTCCGGTCGGAACCGGTCGGTTGTCAGTGCCGGACGGAAGGATGACGGTCATGAACGAGGCCGATCTGCTCTCCTCCGGCGACTACGCCGACGCCGTTGCCACTGCCACCCGGGCCGCCGCCGCCTACTACGCGGACGGGACGACCACGCTCGGGGACGACGAGTACGACGCCCTGGTGCGGGCGATCGCGGCCTACGAGCAGGCGCACCCGGAGGAGGTGCTGGCCGACTCGCCGACCGGCAAGGTGGCCGGCGGCGCCGCGGAGGGCGACGTGCCGCACAGCGTGCCGATGCTGTCGCTCGACAACGTCTTCTCCGGGGAGGAACTCGCCGACTGGGCGGCCTCGTTGGAGCGGCGGCTGGGCCGGGCGCCGGCGGGCTGGTGCGTGGAGCCGAAGCTGGACGGGCTGGCGATCGCGGCCCGGTACGAGGGGGGCGCGCTGCGGCGGGTGCTGACCCGCGGCAACGGCCTCGCGGGGGAGGACATCACCCACACGGCGGGGGACGTGCTGGGCCTGCCCGCCGTCCTGGCCGAGCCGCTCGACGTCGAGCTGCGCGGCGAAGTGCTGCTGACGCACGACCAGTTCGAGCGGGCGAACGAGATCCGTACCGCGCACGGCGCGGTGCCGTTCGCCAATCCGCGCAACGGCGCGGCGGGCACGCTGCGGGCCAAGGACCGGCCGTACCGGATCGAGTTGACGTTCTTCGCCTACGACGCGGTGGGCCTGGAGGCGGAGTTGGCGCACAGTGCGCTGCTGGAGCGGCTGGCGGCGCTCGGGGCGAACACGGCGGCCTCGACGGCGGCGGCGCCGCTGCGCTGCGAGGGCCTGGAGGAGGTGCAGCGGCGGGTCGAGGAGATCACCGCGCTGCGGTCGGAGCTCCCGTTCGGCATCGACGGCGTGGTGGTGAAGGCGGACGACGCGGCCGACCAGGAGCGGGCCGGTTCGGGTTCGCGGGCGCCGCGCTGGGCGGTGGCCCGCAAGCTCGCGGCCGAGCACAAGGTGACGCGGCTGCTGGCGGTGGAGTGGGCGGTGGGCCGGACGGGCATCATCGCGCCGCGCGCCGTGCTGGAGCCGGTGGTGATCGACGGCGTGACGGTCTCGTTCGCGACGCTGCACAACCCGGCGGACATCGAGCGGCGCGGCCTGATGCTGGGCGACCGGGTCTTCGTCTACCGCGCGGGGGACGTCATCCCGCGGGTGGAGGCACCGCTGGTGGAGGAGCGCACCGGCGAGGAGCTGCCGATCGTCTTCCCCGCCGCCTGCCCGCGCTGCGGGGACGCGATCGACACCGGCGAGCAGCGCTGGCGCTGCGTGCGGGGGCGCAACTGCCAGACGGTGGCGTCGATCGTCTACGCGGCGGGCCGCGACCAGCTGGACATCGAGGGCCTGGGGTCGACCCGGGCGGTGCAGCTGGTGGAGTCCGGGCTGGTCCGTGACCTGGCGGACGTGTTCACGCTGACCCGCGAGCAGCTGCTCGCGCTGGAGCGGATGGGCGACACCAGCACCGACAACCTGCTGGCGGCGATCGGGACGGCCCGCACCCGCCCGCTGAACCGGGTGCTGTGCGCGCTGGGCGTGCGCGGCACCGGGCGCAGCATGTCGCGGCGGATCGCGGCGCACTTCGGTTCGATGGCGGCGATCCGGGCGGCGGACGCGGAGGCCCTGGCGGCGGTGGAGGGCATCGGCCCGGAGAAGGCCCGCCTGGTGGTGTCCGAACTCGCCGAGCTCGCAGACCTGTTGGACCGCCTGGCCGCGCTCGGCGTCGGCACCCAGGTCACCGAGCCCACCGCCCCGGCGCCCACCGCCGAGCCCGCCGAGGACGCGGCGGCCGGGGCCGCGGGCCCGCTGGCCGGCCAGGCCGTGGTCGTCACCGGCGCCATGACCGGCCCGCTGGCCGCCCTCTCCCGCAACGAGGTGAACGAACTCGTCGAGCGCGCCGGCGGCAAGTCCTCCTCCTCGGTCTCCAAGCGCACCACCCTGCTGGTCGCGGGCGAGAAGGCCGGCTCCAAGCGCACCAAGGCCGAGGAGTTGGGCATCCGGATCCTGACCCCGGAGGAGTTCGCCACCCTGGTCGCCGACCACCTGCCCGTCGCGGCCTGAACCGCCGCCGGCCTGAACCGTCGCCGGACGGTTCGCCGCCGGACGGTTCGCGCCGGGCGGTTTCGCGCCGGGCGGGGCGGGCATCCGGTCCGGGCGACCGGTACGGCGCGTTCGGCTTTCAGTGGGTGGGGGTCTGCGGTGGCTCGGTCGCCGGACGGGGACAGACGTTGGTGGCGGGCGTTGCGGCGCACGCCGTTGAGGATGTGGAACGACGACATCACCGACTTCGCGGCGGCGCTGACGTACTACGCCGTCCTGGCGATCCTTCCGGCGCTGCTGGCCACGGTGGTGGGCTTCGCGCTGATCAGTCCGGCGGCGGCCCGGGAGGCGGCGGTACGGCTGGCGGCCCTGGTGCCCGGTCAGGCCGGCGCGGAGGTGGGCGGGGCACTCTCCCAGGCGCTGGGGGGCGGCTCGGCCGGGTGGACGCTGCTGGTGGCGGGCACCGGTAGCGCGTTGTGGTCGTGCTGCAGCTACCTGGCGGTGTTCCGGCGGGCGCTGCACCGGATGCACGGCACCAGCGACCGGCGTTCCCCGTTGCGCAGGGCCCCGCGGATCGTGGTGACCGCGGCGGTGCTGCTGGTGCTGCTCGCGGTGAGCGCCCTGGCACTGATCCTGAGCGGCCCGGTCGCGGAGGGGGCGGGCCGGGTGCTGCACCTGGGCGGGACGGCTCCGCTGGTCTGGTCGGTGGTCCGCTGGCCGGTGCTGCTGGTGGTGGCGGCGGCGCTGGTGCTGATCGTCTTCCGGACCGGCCCCGAGGCGGCCTGGCGGCGGTGGGGCAGCCTGCCGGGCGGCACGCTGGCGGCGGCGCTCTGGCTGGTCTTCTCGGCGGGTTTCGCGCTGTACACCAGCGTCCTGGGCACGTACAGCCACCTGTACGGTTCGCTGGCGGGGACGGTGGTGTTCCTGATCTGGCTCTGGCTCTCCAACCTGGCGCTGCTGGCGGGCGCGCAGTTCACGGCGGAACTGCGCCGCGCCGCCGCGGAGCGCCCCGTCGGGCCGAGGGAGCGCGAGGCGCTCGGAGCGGCGGGGGATCCGCCCGCCGACCTGCCCTCCCGGGCCGGGGGGTAGGGCCGGTTCCGAACGGGACGGGCGCCTCCGTTGCCGTTGGCCCGTCAGTTCGCGGTACCGCCGTTCCCGGTGGTGGCGCTCCCGGTGGTGGCGTTCGCGGTGGCGTTCTCGCCCGCGAGCAGGCGGGTCACCAGGGTGTCGACCAGGTGGGTGCGCTGTTCGGGGGTGAACAGGTCGGGGAGGGCGAGCCGTTCGAGGGCCAGCCAGTTGAGGGCGAGGATCAGCAGGTGGACGGTGGTGGCGTCGCCGGGGAGGCCCGCGGCCCGGTGGTAGTCGGTGTTGAGGCGGAGGTCGGCGCCGATCCGGCGGGTGAGGACGGCACGCAGTTCGGGGCGGCGCAGGGCGGCCAGGCGTAGTTCCAGCAGGGCGAGGAAGCCGGTGGGGAAGGCGGCGACGCGGTCGACCACCTGGTGCACGAGCGCGGTGACCCGGGCGGCGTCGCGGGGGCCGTGCAGGCCCTGGGCGAGGGTGTCGGCGTCGGGCTCGAGGCGTTCGTAGACGCGGTCGGCGCACTGGGCGAGCAGGGCGTCCCGGTTGGCGAAGTAGTTGGAGGCGGTTCCGGCGGGGACGGCGGCGCGCTGGTCGACGGCGCGGAAGGTGAGGCCGCGGGCGCCGTCCTCGGCGAGGACTTCGAGTGCGGCGTCGAGCAGGGCGGCCCGCCGTTCGGGGTTGCTGCGTGCCATCTCTTGTTACCACTCCATCCATAGTGCTACGGTCTTACCACTTCACCCATAGTACTACGGATGAAGTTCCTGCCCCCGGCGAAAAGGCTCCTGCATGCGAAAGCTCGTGTACTACGTCGCCGTCTCCGTGGACGGCTTCATCGCCGGCCCGTCCGGCGAGTTCGACTTCTACCCCGCGGCCCCCGACATGGCACAGCACCAGCTGACCGAGTTCCCCGAGACCGTCCCGGTGCAGGCCCGCTCGCAGCTCGGGCTGACCGACACCCCCAACCGACGCTTCGACACCGTGCTGATGGGCCTGGGCGCCTACCGTCCGGGGCTGGACGCGGGCATCCCCAGCCCGTACCCGCACCTGGAGCAGTACGTGGTCTCCGGCTCGCTGCCCGGCGTGGACGACCCGGCCGTGCGCCTGGTGCGCTCCGACCCGCTCGGACTGGTGCGGGAACTGAAGCGGCAGCCCGACAGCGGCGACCTCTGGCTGTGCGGCGGCGGCATCCTGGCCGCCCAACTGCTGCCCGAGATCGACGAGTTGGTGCTCAAGCGGTACCCGGTGGTGGCGGGCGGCGGCCTCCCCGCGTTCGCCGGGCCGCTGCGCCCGCGCCCGTTCGCCCCGGTGGAGACCCTCACCTTCAGCCACGGCGGTACCGTCACCACCTACCGCCCCGCCGGGTAACGTGGCCCCACCGGGCCCGACCGGGCGCCGGGCCGCACGAGGGGGATCAACGCACGATGAACACCGCTGATGTGACGACCCGTTGGGTGCGCCCCGCGGAGGGCGGCCCCGAACTCTTCCTGGCCGCGCCCGCGGACACCGCGCCGGCGGCCACCGTGGTGGTCGGCCAGGAGCTGTTCGGGGTCACGTCCTGGGTGCGCGGGGTGTGCGAGCGGCTGGCCGCCGCCGGGTACGCCGCCGTCGCCCCGGACTTCTACGGGCGGGAGGCCGAGCGGGTCGAGCTGCCCTACGACGACACCGGCCGAGTGGAGGGCTTCAAGCTGCTGGGCACCCTGACCGCGGAGCAGGTCACCGCCGACACCGCGGCGGCCCTGGCCCTGGGCGCCTCGCTGGGCGGCGGCCCCGGCCGGGCCTTCGTCGGCTTCTCGGTCGGCGGCCACCTGGGCCTGCTGGCCGGCACCCGCCTCCCGCTGGACGTGGTCGCCGCCTGCTACCCCGCCTGGACCCTGGAGGGCGGCACCCCGCTCGCCGACGACCACCCACCGCTCACCGAGCAGGGCGCGGCCGCGCTCGCCGCCCACGGCACCACCGTCCTCGGGCTGGTCGGCGCCGAGGACCACATCGTCACGCCCGAGCAGTGGGACCGGATCACCGAGCGGCTCACCACCGCGGGCGTCGGACACGACCTGGTCACCTACGCGGGCGTCCCGCACGGCTTCCTGTGCGCGGACCGCCCCGCCACCCACCGTCCCGAGGAGACCGCGGACGCCTTCGCCCGCATCCTGGCCGTCCTGGCCGAACTGCCGGCGGCCCTCCCGGCGGCCTGACCACCCACCCGAAGCCCAGCCCCGCCCAGCCCCACCCAGCACCGTCCAGCCCCGTCCGGCCGTCCGCCGGGCGGGGCTGCGGCGTTCCCTGCGCCGAACGGAGGACCAGGCGTCACCGCCCGCGCCACCGCCGCGTTGAACCACCGTCAGCCACACCCCCGACCCCTCGAGGACCCCACCCGTGCGCACCGCCCTCAGCACCCTCGCCCTCACCGCCGCCCTGCTCTCCCCCGCGGCCGCCATCACCACCGCCGCCGCCGCGGAGGCGCCCGCGCCGGTCCCGAACCAGGGCTACAGCATCCCGGTCGGCGCGATCACCGACCTGGGCGCGCTCCCGATGCTGGGCGGCCTGGGCAACGACTTCGCCCACCTGCTGGGCCAGTAGGACGCCCCCGGCGCGGGGGGCGCCGGACAGAGGTGCACGGGGGTGGGCAGGGGGGTGGCCGGGGGGGTGACGGGGTTGTTTCCGCTCCGAAAGTTTTGCCCGGGGCGGGGCGCGGCGACAAGGGGCGGCGGGGGTTCGTCGCGGGGTCGTCACCGCGCCGCAACGTCTCGCAATACTCCGCAACACCCGCTCCCAGCTGGGCATATGACGATTGACAGCGGGTGTTCGGGCCGAGCACGATGAGCCCCGAGCCCAGTCGCAGCGAACCGGAAGGAGGGCCGATGCGTACCGTCGTTGTCGTCTGTTGTCCGTCGTGCCCGGCCCCGGTGTGTGCGCGTCGTGGTGGCCGCTGTCGGCGCTGCGCGTAGGACTCGGCGCCCTTCCCCTCTCCTCTCCCCCGTCACGGCGGTGCGCCTCCGGGCTGCCCGGTCGCCGTGCCGTGCCCGGCTGTTGCGGCGCTGCCCGTGCCGCTGTCGCCGCTCCCACCTCTCCGAAGGAGTTCCACCATGTCCGTTTCCACGTCCACTCCCGCTCCCACCGCGCTCCGGCTGACCCCGGCGGCGGGCCGGATCGGCGCGGTCGTCCACGACGTCAAGCTGGGCGGCGACCTGCCGGCCGGGACGGTGGCGGCGCTGGAGGCCGCGCTGTACGAGCACAAGGTGCTGTTCTTCCGCAGCCAGGCGCACCTGGACGACGCCGAACACGAGGCGTTCGCCCGGCTGTTGGGACAGCCGGTGTTCCACCCGACGGTGCCCAGCGCGGACGGCCGGTACATCTTCGAGCTGGACGCCACCAAGGGCGTCCGGGCGAACAACTGGCACACCGACGTGACGTTCGTGCCCTCGTACCCGAAGGCGTCGATCCTGCGGGCGCTGGAGCTGCCGCCGGCGGGCGGCAGCACGGTGTGGGCGAACACGGCGGCCGCGTACCAGGACCTCCCGGCGCCGCTGAAGGCGCTCGCGGAGAGCCTGCGGGCGGTGCACACCAACGACTACGACTACGCGGCGAATCTGGCGCTGGCGCCGGAGTTGGCGGACAACGCCGAGGTGGCGAGGCTGTTCCGGCAGGTGTTCGTCTCGACGGCGTTCAAGACCGAGCACCCGCTGGTGCGGGTGCACCCGGTGACGGGCGAGAAGCACCTGCTGCTGGGCTCGTTCGCGCAGAAGATCGTGGGCGTGTCGGGCAAGGACAGCCGGGCCCTGATCGAGCTGTTCCAGCGGTACGTGGAGCGGCTGGAGAACAGCGTGCGCTGGGACTGGCAGGTCGGCGACGTGGCGATCTGGGACAACCGGGCCACCCAGCACTACGCGGTGAACGACTACGGCGACGAGCCGCGCCTGGTGCGCCGGATCACCCTGGACGGCGACCTGCCGGTGGGCGTGGACGGGCGGCCGAGCCGGCTGCTGGAGCCGGCCGACCCGCCGCGGGTGGCGGGCCTGGTCCCGGCCGCCGAGCTGGAGGCCGAGGCGCTGACCGGCCCGGTCTCCTGACCGAACCACCCGGTAGCGCAGAGGAGTTGGACCCACGTCCGGCACCGTCCGCAACCGCCCCGGCCGTTCCCGCGCCGCGCCCCGGCATCACCGCGCCGCGCCCCGCGCCCTGGCCCGGGGACGACCGGCGGGAGGCCAACGCGGCCACCGTGCTGCGGACGGTGCTGGACCACGGGCCGGCGAGCTGCGGGCCGGTGACCCGCGGGCCGACGCGCTGGTGCGGTCGCGGGCCGCGGTGCTGGGCGAGCTGTACGTCCGTCCGCTGCCGGGCGGGTGACCCCGCTCCTCCCCCTCCCTTCCCCTGCTTCCCCGAATTCTCTTCTCCCGAAGGACTGTTGACCATGAACGCGTTCTCCGCCGGCTCCGGTGGCCCGCTCCCCCTCTCCGCGCTCTCGCGCCGGGCGCTGCTGCGCGGCGCCCTGGCGGGTGCCGGTCTGCTGGCGCTGTCGGCCTGCCGCTCGGCGGCGGACTCCGCGGTGGGGACGGCCCCGGCGGGCGACGCGGCCCCGCCGCGCCGGGGCGGGGTGCTGACGGTGGGCGTCGGGGTCGACTTCACGCCGGCCCTGCTGTTCGCGCAGAGCGCCAACTCGCTGCTGCAGCGGCTGGTGTTCAACACGCTGACCCGCTACGACGACCGGCTGCGTCCGCAGCCGGAGCTGGCGAAGAGCTGGGAGGTGGCGCCGGACGGGCTGAGCGTGAAGCTGGAGCTGCGCGACGACGTGGCGTTCCACAGCGGGCGGAGGTTCACCGCGGACGACGTGGTGTTCGCCGTCAAGAACCTTCAGGACCCGGTGCGTTCGGCGCAGTTGAGGTCGACGGCGCTGACCGTGGCGGACTTCCGCAAGAACGGCGACTTCGAGCTGACGCTGGTGCTGGCACATCCGGTGTCCAACCTGTTCGACCTCTTCGAGTTCATGATCATCCCGGATTCGGAGTCGGTCGAGGACGCGGTGGCGGGCACCAGGCTGATCGGCACCGGCCCGTTCACCTTCACCGACCGCAAGCCGGGCTCCTCGCTGAGCTTCGCCCGCAACGAGAAGTACTGGAACCCGGGCCGCCCCTACCTGGACGGGGTGGAGATCAAGGTGATCCCGCAGGCGGAGACGCTGCTGTCCTCGGTGAGGACCGGCCAGACCCAGCTGACGTACGCGGTGCGCGGCAAGGACGTGGCGACGCTGAAGGACGACAGGCGGTTCCGGATCACCCAGTACGACACCGGCGCGGGGGCGTTCTACATCGGCGCGAACCTGTCGTTCCCGGAGGTGCGGGACAAGCGGGTGCGGCAGGCGATCGCCTGGGCGATCGACCGGGACCGGCTGGTGCAGCAGGCGCTGGGCGGGTACGCGACGGTCTCCTCGGTGCCGTGGCCGAAGTCCTCGCCGGCCTACCGGGAGCAGGACGCGAAGCGCTACCACCACGATCCGGAGAAGGCGAAGGCGCTGCTGGCGGAGGCGGGGGCGGCCTCGCTGTCGCTGCCGCTGGCGCACTCCTCGGACGCCGGGTCGACGGCGATCGCACAGATCCTGCAGTACGACCTGAAGCAGGTCGGCATCGAGGTGCAGTTGCAGCCGGTGGACTCGCCGACCATGCAGAAGCAGCTGATCTCGCAGTCCATGCCGGCGCTGTGGACGCTCAGCCACAGCTTCTCGCAGGCGCACCCGGCGACGCTGGCGGTCAGCGCGTACCCGTTCAACGAGGCGAAGAACACCTCGAGGTTCTCCTCGCCGCAGTACACCGAGGCGGTGCAGAAGGCGTGGAACCGCTCGGACGCGGACAGCCCGGAGGCGAAGGCGCTGTACCAGCAGGTGACGGACGTCCTGCTGGACGAGCAGTTCATCGTGGACCTGGCGATCGCCGGGCTGGTGGAGGTCGCGGGCGCGCAGGTGCGCGGGGTGGCGCTCAACAAGTACTCGTACCTGAACCTCGACGACGCGTACCTGGCGGGCTGAGCCGTGCGGACCTTCCTGTTCAAACGGCTGCCGAGCGCGCTGGCGGTGCTGGTGGCGGCCTCGTTCACGGTGTTCCTGATGCTGCGGCTGATCCCGGGCGACCCGGCGACCACGCTGGCCGGGCCGGACGCCTCGCCGGCCACCGTCGCGGCGATCCGGGCCCGGCTGGGGCTGGACGTGCCGCTGGCCGAGCAGTACGCGCACTGGCTGGGGCAGGTGCTCGGCGGCGACCTGGGGCCGAGCTACGCGATCGGCGGGCAGGTGTCCGAGCTGATCGGGGACGGCCTGGCCGCGACCTTCCAGCTGACCGCGGCCGCGCTGCTGCTGGTGGTGCTGCTGGCGGTGCCGACGGCGCTGTACGCGGTGTCGGCGCGGCGGCGGGCCCTGGCGGGGGCGCTGCGGGCGCTGACCACGGGGGCGCTGGCGGTGCCGCCGTTCGTCACCGGCGTGGTGCTGGTGCTGGTGTTCGCGGTGGGCCTGGGCCTGCTGCCGGCCGGCGGGCACGCCTCGCTGTTCGACGCGCCGGACCTGGCGGTGCAGTACCTGGCGCTGCCGGCGCTGTGCCTGGCGCTGCCGAGCGCGGCGATCCTGGCCCGCTACCTGCAGGACGGGCTGGAGCGGGCGCTCGGCGAGGACTACGTGCGCACCGCGACCGCCCTGGGGGTGTCGCGGCGCCGGATCCTGTGGCGGCACGCGCTGCCGAACGCGCTGCCGCCCGCCGTGACGGTGCTGGGCCTGCAGATCGGGCAGCTGATCGCGGGCGCGGTGGTGGTGGAGCGGATCTTCGCCTGGCCGGGTCTCGGCCAGCTGATCGAGCAGGGCGTGGCGCGCCGCGACTACCCGGTGGTGCAGGACCTGCTGCTGCTGGTGGTGGTCGGCTACGTGGCCGTGCAACTGCTCACCGACCTGCTGTACTCCTGGCTCGACCCGCGCGTGCGGTGGGAGTGATGACGCGATGACCACGATCTCCGTTCCCCTGGTTGCCCGTTCGCGCAACCGCAACCGCTACGTCGCCGGGCTGCTGACCTGGCGGGGCGTCACCGGCATGGTCCTGGTCGGCACGGTGGCGCTGGCCGGGTTGCTGGCGCCGTGGCTGACCGGTGCCGACCCGGACGCGCAGGGCCCGCAGGCGCTGGCCGCCCCGGGCGGGGACCACCCGCTGGGCACCGACGACCTCGGGCGGGACCTGCTGAGCCGGATCCTGCACGGGATCCTCACCGACCTGTCGATCATCCTGACGGCCGTCCCGGCGGGCGCGCTGGCCGGTGCGGCGCTGGCCCTGCTGGCGGGCACCTCGCGGGCCGCCGACCTGGTGGTGCAGCGGCTGTTCGACCTGGTGCTGTCCTTCCCGGGGCTGATCCTCGGCCTGGCGGTGACGGCGATCCTCGGGCCGGGCCGCTGGCCGGTGGTGGTCATCATCGCGCTGGCCGAAGTCCCGTACTTCGGACGGCAGTTGCGGGCCGGCGTGCTGGTGCAGCAGGAGCGCGAGTACGCGCTGGCCGCCCGGATCGGCGGCGCGGGCCGGGCCCGGGTGCTGCTGCGGCACGTACTGCCGAACGCGGTCGACCCGCTGATCGTGCAGGGCGCGGTGGCGCTGTCGGTGGGCGTCTTCATCGAGGGCGCGCTCAGCTTCCTCGGCCTGGGCGTCCGCCCGCCGGAGCCCACCCTGGGCAGCCTGATCAGCGGCTCGGTCGCCTACCTGGACACCGACCCCGTCCTGGCCGCCGCCCCGCTGGCCGTCACCACCGCCCTCGTCCTCGGCTTCACCCTGCTGGCCGAGGCCCTGAACCGCGGGGCGCGCTCATGAGCGCGGGAACCCGATCCCAGCGACGTCCCGAACCGGAGGGCCGCACGATGACCGAACTGATCGACCGTCCTCCGCAGGTGGACGAACCCCCTTCCTGCACCGCCGAGTTGCTGCGGGTGCGCGGTCTGCACGTGGCCTTCGGGGAGCGGGTGGCGGTGCGCGGGGTGGACTTCGCGCTGGGGGCCGGGGAGAGCCTGGGGATCGTCGGCGAGTCGGGGTCGGGCAAGTCGACGACGGCGCTGGCGCTGCTGCGGATGCTGCCCGCCGGGGGCCGGATCACCGGCGGCTCGGTGGAGCTCGGCGGGCAGGACCTCGCCGGGCTGCCGGAGGAGGAGTTGCGGGCGGTGCGCGGCCGGCGGATCGCGATGGTCTTCCAGGACCCGATGTCCTCGCTGAACCCGGTGCTCTCGGTGGGCCGCCAGCTGGACGAGGCGCTGCGGGCGCACGGCGGGCGCCGGCCGAAGGCCGAACGGGCCGAGCGCGCGGTGGAGTTGCTGGAGCTGGTGGGCGTGCCGAGGGCGGCGTCCCGGCTGGGCGACTTCCCGCACCGGTTCTCCGGCGGTCAGCGCCAGCGGATCATGATCGCCCTGGCGCTGGCGCACGACGCCGAGGTGCTGGTGGCGGACGAGCCGACCACCGCGCTGGACCCGACCGTGCAGCGGCAGATCCTCGGCCTGCTGGCCCGGATCAACCGGGAGCGCGGCACCGCGCTGGTGGTGATCAGCCACGACCTGGGCGTGATCGCCGAGACCTGCTCGCGGCTGCTGGTGATGCGCGACGGCGAGGTGGTCGAACAGGGCGCCACCGCACGCCTGTTGACCGCTCCGCGGCACCCGTACACCAGGTCGCTGCTGGCGGCGGTGCCGCGGCTGGACGCCCCGTCCCGGGCGGCCGCGAACAGCACCCCGGGCGCCGAACCACTGCTGGTGGTACGCGGGTTGGCGAAGGCGTACGGTCCGCGGCGGCGGCGCAGTCCGGCTCTGGAGTCGGTCGACCTCGACCTGCACCCGGGCGAGACGCTGGGCCTGGTCGGCGAGTCCGGTTCGGGCAAGTCGACGCTGGCCCGGGCGCTGGCGGGCGCGCACCCGCCGGACGCGGGCACGGTGACCTTCGCCGGGCAGCCGCTGGACGGGCGGCGGGCCCGGCGGGAGGTCCAGCTGGTCTTCCAGGACCCGTACGCCTCGCTGAACC
>NZ_JBHUWH010000132.1:0-17495 GCF_042670125.1 Kitasatospora sp. NPDC057198
CTCCTCGTCCAGCGGCTCGTCCGGACCGGCCGGCCCCGCGGGGGCGCTGAGCGGGCCGGCCGCGACCCGGGAGCCGATGGTGTGGCGCACGCCCGTCTCCAGCGAGGAGAAGGTGCGGCGCAGCACCGGCAGCAGGTCGGTGAAGGCGTCCGGGGAGACCCCGCACAGCCAGCTGTCGAGCAGGCCGAGCAGCGCCGGGTCGTGCAGCAGCAGGGCGCCGCCGCCGGAGACGAAGCCCTCGACCCAGCCGCCCGCGTCGGCCGGCTCGGAGGCGGTGGACAGCACCAGGCCGAGCCGCCGCCCGGCCTCCGCCGCGTCGAGCCGCCCGTCGTCCAGCAGCAGCCGCACGGCGCGGCCGCGCAGCAGGCCGGGGACGCCGGTCGCGGGGCCGCCGTGCGGTTCGCGGGCGGCGAGCGCGGCCAGGGTGTCGGCCCAGCGTTCGGCGGTGGTGCCGCCGAGCAGCGCGATCGCCTGGTGGACGGCGTCCAGTTCGGCGCGGCGGGCGGCCGCGCCGTCCGCGTCGAGGCCGGTGCAGGCGGCGGGCAGCGCGATGCTGAGGCGTTCGGCGAGGCCGTGGGCGACGGCGGTGAGCGCGCTGGTGTCGGTGGAGCGGACGTCGCCGTAGCGCAGGGTGCGCACCAGCGCGGGGAGCGCGGCGGCCAGGTGCCCGGCGTCGGTGTCGAGCGCGGCGCGGTCGGCGAGGGCCCGCATCACCTCGGGCAGCGCGTCCGGCAGGTCGGCCAGCAGGCACTGCTCGGCGAGCGCGGTGAGGGCGGTGAGCTCGGCCTTCGCGGCCTCGGCGACGGCCTTGCCGGTGGCGGCGGAGCGCACGGTGGTGCCCCACTGCCCGGCCTCGACCAGGTGGACGGAGAACTCGGGCTCCCAGGCGAGCTGCCAGGTCTCCCGGAAGGTGCCGGTGGAGTTGACGCTGTCGCGGGCCGGGCGGCCCCAGTGCAGGCCGAGCAGCCGCAGCCGGTGCAGCAGCCGGGAGCGCTCGACGTCGAGGTCCTTGCGCAGGTCGAGGACGAGTTCGCGGGCCGCGGCCTCCGGCTTGAGCCGCAGGCTGCGCTGGAGGCGGGTGAGGTCCCGTTGCAGCGGCACCGCGGGCACCGAGTCGGGGACTTCGCCGAGCGCGTCGCCGACCACCAGCCGCTCACGGACCAGCGCGAGCGCGACGTCCGAGCCGTCGCACATCACGGCGCGCACCGCGTCCAGCGTCTCGGTGAGGCCGGGCAGCGGGCGGCCGCGCACCGCGGCGAGCGAGTCGGCGAGCCGGACGGCCTCGATGACGTGCGCGGAGGAGACCGGGTGGTCCTCGGCGCGGAGCAGTTCGGCGACCCTGGTCATCCAGCGGGCGACCGGCTGCGCGGGGGCGGTGAACAGGTGGTGGTACCAGCCGGGCGAGTCGATGCCCGCGCCGTAGCCGGTGTGCTGGGACAGCCGGCGGTGCGTCCACGGCACCCAGGTCAGCTCGGTCTTGAGCTTCTTCGGCAGCTCGGCGAGCAGCGCCCGGTCGTGCGCCACCGTCGGCATCGCGGCCAGCGCCGGGACGTGCCAGGCGCCGCAGACCACCGCGACGCGCCGGTGCCCGGCCTTGCGGGCGGCCCGGATCCGCTGGCGCATCGCGGCCTCGCGGACCAGGTCGCGCCGCTCGGCCGGGTGGTGCTCGCGCAGCGCCGCCATCGCCTCGGCGAGGGCCGCGAACGGGGCCAGCGGGTCGTCGTCGGGGGTGCGGTGCTCGACCACGTCCTCCCACCAGGCTTCGGGGTCGGTGTGGCCCGCGGCGGCGGCGAGTTCGGCGATCGGGTCGACGGGCGCGGGCCCGGAAGTGCCCCCCGGCACTCCCGACCCCTCCCCCTCTTCTGACGCTCCGTCACCGTCGGAGGTGTCACTTCCGCCGGTAACGATTTCGCCGTCCCCGCCGCCGGTCCCGTTCCCGCCGCCGTCCCCGCCGTTCCCGTCGCCGTCGCGGCGCCCGCGCGGGCCGAGCGCGAGGCTCTGCGCGGCGGGCAGGTCGATGAAGTGGACCGGCACCTGGGCGTCCAGCCCGTAGCGCAGCGCCACCCACTCCGGCGAGAACTCGGCCAGCGGCCAGAACGCGGCCCGCGCCGGGTCGTCGGCGACGTGGGCGAGCAGCGCGACCGGCGGCACCATCTCCTTCTCGGCGGCGGCCGCGACCAGGTCGTCGGCCTCCGGCGGGCCCTCGATCAGCACCGCGTCCGGCCGCAGGGCGGCCAGCGCGGCGGCCACCGCCCGGGCCGAGCCGGGGCCGTGGTGGCGCACCCCGAGCAGCGTCACCCCCGCGGCCCCGACGCCCGCCGCCCCGGCGCTCACGGCCCCCGCGCCCACGGCTTCGGTGCTCACGCGGAGACCTCCCGGGCGGCCCGGTAGAAGTCCTTCCAGCCGTCGCGGTCGCGGACCACGCCCTCCACGTACTCGCGCCACACCTGCCGGTCGGCGACCGGGTCGCGGACCACGGCGCCGACGATGCCGTCCGCGACGTCGCCCGCGCGCAGCACGCCGTCGCCGAAGTGGGCGGCCAGCGCGAGGCCGTTGGTGACCACGGAGATCGCCTCGGCGGTGGAGAGCGTGCCGCTGGGGGTCTTCACCTTCGTCCGCCCGTCGGCCGTCAGGCCGGAGCGCAGCTCGCGGAAGACCGTCACCACCCGGCGGATCTCCTCGGCGCCGCCCGGCAGTTCGGGCAGGTCGAGGGAGCGGCCGAGCTGGCCGACCCGGCGGGTGACGATCTCCACCTCCTCCTCCAGCGTGGCCGGCAGCGGCAGCACCACGGTGTTGAAGCGGCGGCGCAGCGCGGAGGACAGCTCGTTGACGCCGCGGTCGCGGTCGTTGGCGGTGGCGATCACGTTGAACCCGCGCACCGCCTGCACCTCGGAGCCCAACTCCGGTACGGGCAGGGTCTTCTCGGAGAGGATGGTGATCAGGCTGTCCTGCACGTCGGCCGGGATGCGGGTGAGCTCCTCGACCCGGGCGATCTGCCCGTGCCGCATGGCGCGCATCAGCGGGGACGGCACCAGCGCGTCCTCGCTCGGGCCGTGGGCGAGGAGTTGGGCGTAGTTCCAGCCGTAGCGGACGGCCTCCTCCGGCGTGCCCGCGGTGCCCTGCACCAGCAGCGTGGAGTCTCCGGAGATCGCCGCCGCGAGGTGCTCGGACACCCAGGTCTTGGCGGTGCCGGGCACGCCGAGCAGCAGCAGCGCCCGGTCGGTGGCCAGCGTGGTCACGGCGACCTCGACCACCCGGCGCGGGCCGATGTACTTGGGCGTGATCACGGTGCCGTCGGCGAGTTCGCCGCCGAGCAGGTAGGTGGCGACCGCCCACGGCGACAGCCGCCAGCGCTCCGGCCGCTCCCGGTCGTCGTGCCGGGCGAGGGCGGCCAGCTCCTCGGCGAACGCGTCCTCGGCGTGCTGCCGCAGGACCTCGCTGGTCGTCTCGGTGGTCATCGACTGCTCCGATCTCACGGGGAACTCACGGGTCGTCAGAACGCTGCGCGAAGTGGGCGCGGAGAATGAACGGCACGGGCACTGACCTGGGCGGAAGAACTCCCGTTCGCCCCGTGCGAGTTCCACTCTGCCCCCCGCCACTGACAACCGGCGCCGCGGGACGCGGCACAATCCCCGGTACGGGGCGCGCCGGACGCGCCGGACACGGAGACGGAACGGAAGTGGTGGCGGTGGCGGTGCCGAACGGGGAGACCATGGAACAGCTCGTCCCGGAGCTGGTGCGGGTGTGGGGGGAGCGCGTCGACTTCCCCGCGGTCGGGTTCGGCCCGGCCAGGCCGGACGGGGAGCTGCCGGCGGAACTGCCGGCGGACGTGCGCCGGCTGCTGGCACTGAGCGACGGCATCCACTTCGGCGTGTGGGCGTCCGTCCACGCCGGCGCCTCGATCCCCGCCTACCAGGGCCCCGAGGTGCTGGCCCACGCCGCCCGGATCGACAACCCCGGGGACTACCTGAACATCGGCGACGTCGCCGACGACCCGCTGCTGTTCGACCTCCGGGACGGCGGCGTCCTGGTGGCCCGCGCCGAACCCCGCGGCCTCTGGTACCAGGGCTGCGAGCTGGTCCGGATCGCCGACGGCCTCGACGCCTTCCTGTCCGGCTGGGTGGCCGGCCCCCGCTTCCCTGAGCTGGTCCGCCCCTGGCCCGAGGACGAGGAGGACCGCGACTTCAGCAGGGACGACTGGTGGCGCCTGCTGCGGGCCGCCGGCCGCGTCCCCGCCTGAGGCCGACCGCCCGCTGCCAGGGCCACAGCTGGGCCGCCCCGAACGCCGCCTCCACCAGCAGGAAGCCCCACAGCAGCCCGGTCGCGCCCTGCCCCAGCGCCCAGCCCTGCCAGCAGGCGAACAGCACCCGGGCCGCGCCGTCGAACAGCCCGTGCACCGGCCGCGGGCGCAGCAGCCGCAGCAGCGCCCAGACCAGCACCACCGAGCCCATCAGGTTGGCGAACAGCGTCAGCATCGGCTCCGGCGGCGGCAGTTCGCCCAGCCCGAGCGCGCCGGAGGCGGCGGACAGCGCCCGGTGCGCGAGGGCGTACGTCCAGGGGGTGGCGAACGGGGCGGTGACCAGCAGGTCGTACCAGGCGCTGGCGCGGACCAGGCGGGCGTAGCGGGGTGTCATCTCGGGCTCCTGTGCCGTCTCGTGCGGGAACGGCCCCATGCTGGGGGGTGGAGTACTGTCCAGGGTCAAGTCACCGACGGGAGCAGGGGCGTGCGCATCGGGGAACTCGCCGAACGGACCGGGCTGAGCCGCGACGCGCTGCGCTTCTACGAGCGCGCCGGGCTGCTGGCCCCGCACCGGCTGCCCAACGGCTACCGCGACTTCCCGCCCGAGGCGGTGCCCTGGCTGCGGTACGTCCGCACCGCGCAGGCGCTGGGCTTCTCGCTCGCCGAGATCGCCCGCACCGGCGCGGAGTTGAGCGTCGCGCCGGACGCCGCCGAGCAGCTCTCGGAGCTGTTCCGGCAGAAGATCGCGCTGATCGACGCCCGGACGGCGGAGCTCGCCGCGCTCCGTGCCGACCTGGCCGAGCGGGTCGGCACGGGCTGCCCGCTGGCACCGTCCTGACGGACCGCCGACTGTCAGTGGGGCCTCCTAGCGTCGTCGGCATGGAGGAACGCTGGAGCACCGAACACGTCCTTTCGCTGGCGCCCGATCCGGCTTCCCTGAAGGCCGCGGGCAAGCTCTCCGGCCCGGCCCCGTGGTCGGCCACCGGCACCGGGCGGGGCGCGCTGTGGGGCCTGTGCAAGGGCAGCGGCAGCACCCCGTACCGGACGGCGGTCGAACTCGGCACGCCCGCGTACAAGTGCAGTTGCCCGAGCCGGAAGTTCCCGTGCAAGCACGCCCTCGGGCTGCTGCTGCTGTGGGCCGCCGGGCCGGAGGCCGTCGCCGACGGCGCCGCCCCGCCGGACTGGGTCGAGGAGTGGCTGAACGGCCGCAGCCAGGCCGCCGTCGACAAGGCCGCCAAGCAGCGGGCGAAGGCCGCCGAGGCGGATCCGGAGGCCGCCCGCAAGCGGGCCGGGAAGCGCTCCGCCCGGGTCGCGGGCGGCGCCCGCGAGCTGCGGCTGCGGCTGGCCGACGGCGTCCGCCGCGGGCTGGCCGACCCGCGGCCGGCCGGCGCGTGGGAGGAGGTCGCGGCCCGGATGGTCGACGCCCAGGCGCCCGGTCTGGCGTCCGGGGTCCGGGCGCTCGCCGAGGCGCCGCAGGACGAACTGCTGGAGGAGTACGCGATGCTGCACCTGCTGGCCGGCGCCTACGGCCGGGTCGACACCCTGCCCGAGGCCCTCGCCGCGACCGTCCGGGCCCGGGTCGGCTTCACCACCGACACCGCCGACCTGCTGGCCGGCCCGACCGTCCGGGACCGCTGGCACGTCCTGGGCAGCCGGGACACCGCGGACGACCGGCTGACCACCCGCCGGGTGTGGCTGCGCGGCGCGAAGACCGGGCGGCCCGCCCTGCTGCTGGCCTTCGGCCGCCCCGGCCAGGCGCCGGACCTCGCGCTGCCCACCGGCTACCTGCTGGAGGCCGACCTGGCCTACCACCCGGGCGCCCGCCCGCTGCGGGCCGTCCTGGGCACCCGCTACGGCAGCCCCGAGCCCGCCCCGGCCGCCGCGCCCGCGGGCCTGACGCCCGCCGCGGCGCTCGCCGAGTACGGCGCCGCCGTCGCCGAGGACCCGTGGCTGGAGAGCCGGCCCGCCGTCCTGGCCGACGTGGTGCCGGTCCGCACCCCGGACGGCTGGCGGCTGACCGACGGCACGCACAGCCTGCCGGTGCGCCGCGGCGCCCTGCCCGAACCGGCCCTGTGGCGGCTCGCCGCGGTCTCCGCCGGGCACCCCGTCACCCTGTTCGGCGAGTGCGGCCACCGCGGCTTCGCGCCCGTCACCGCGTGGGACGCCGACCACCGGCCCGTCCCGCTCGGCTGACCGCCCGACCCTCCCGCCCACCGCGCCCACCCGCACCCGCACCCGCACCACCCGACGGTACGGACGCTCCCCGGCGCCCCCGACCAGCCGTCGACCGGAGGAACCGATGACCCGCACCCGCAGCATCCGGCAGCGCGCCGCCGTCCGGCGCATCACCCTGCACCACGCCGCCCGCCGGGCCGCCCTCGCCAGCGGCTGGGGCCGCCGCCACCGCACCGCCACCAACCGGCCGAACGGAGACCGGGCATGACCGCGCCCACGCTCGCCCACGACGGCGACCGGGCCGACGACTGGGCCGACCTGCAGAGCGCCGCCCTGCTCGGCACCGACCGCCGCCCGCTGCCGGAGGCCCGCACCCCGCTGGCCGCCGCCGTCGACCGCACCGACCCGGCCGGCGCGCTGCTCGACCTGGCCGCCGTCGCCGCCGTCCGCCGCCGGGCCGGCGCGCTGCCCGCCCCCGCCGTCGAGACGCCCCCGCCCGCCCCGGACGACCCGCGGCCCGCCCTGCCGGAGGCCGCCGCCCGCCGGCTGGCCGTCCTGCTCGGCACCCGCAGCGGCCAGGGCACCACGGCCAACCTGGCCGAGCTGCTCCCGCAGTGGCTGAGCGCCGCCCGCGCCCGCGGCCACCGGCTGCCGCCCGCCCTCGTCCCGACCCTGCTGGACACCGCCCGCGCCCGCTCCGAACTGCGCACCGACGCCGTCGCCCTGGCCGGGCCGCTCGGCCGCTGGCTGGCCCCGCACAACCCCGACTGGAAGTACGTCACCCGCACCGCCGGCGAACCGGACGCCCTCGACCAGCCCGGTGAACTCCTGTGGCAGGAGGGCCTGTTCGCCGAACGCGTGACCCACCTGACCCGGCTTCGGCGCACCGACCCGGCCGCCGGGCTGGCCCTGCTCGCCTCCACCTGGAGCACCGAACGGGCCGAGGACCGGGTGCTGTTCCTCGACTCCCTCCAGGACGGGCTCTCCGCCGCCGACGAGGACTTCCTGGAGGCCGCGCTCTCCGACCGCTCCAAGAACGTCCGCGCCACCGCCGCGGAACTCCTCTCCACCCTCCCCGGCTCCGCCCTCGCCGCCCGGATGGCCGACCGCGCCCGCGCCGCCGTCCGGCACGACGGCGACCGGCTGCACATCACCCCGCCCGCCGCCTGCGACGCCGCGATGCAGCGCGACGGCATACCGGTCAAGTCGCCCACCGGCCGCGGCGAACGCGCCTGGTGGTTCGGCGAGGTCATCGCCGGGGCACCGCTCGCCCTGTGGACCACCGGGACGGGCCTCACCCCCGAACAGCTGCTCGCCCTGCCCACCGTCGACTCGCCCGACGGCGGCGGCGCCGAATGGGCCGAGGACCTGCGCGAGGCGTGGGCCCGCGCCGCCGTCCGCCAGCAGGACGCCGCCTGGGCCCGCGCGCTGCTCGGCACCCCGCCGCGGCCCGGCCGCGACACCCGCACCCCCGGCGCGCCGGCCAAGCTGCTGTCCGTCCTGCCGCCCGCCGAACGGGCCTCCTGGACGGCCGCGTTCGTCCAGACCCACGGGCTCGGCGACGCCTTCCAGCTCCTCGGCGCCTGCGCCACCCCCTGGACGCCCCCGCTCTCCACCGCCGTCGTCGCCGCCCTCAAGCGCGCCGCGGAGCTCGGCTCCTACCCCTGGAGCCACAGCGGCGTCCTCGGCATGACCGAACGCGCCCTGGCCCCCGAGACCGCCCCCGCCGTCGAGGCCCTCTCCGCCGACACCGCCCCGGACACCGCCTGGTCCGACACCTTCTCCCGCCTCGCGGGGACGCTGCGCTTCCGGCAGGCGATGCTCAGCGAACTGGAGTGAGAAGAGCCCCTTCAGGGGGCTCGGTGAGAACGGCGGGATCCACAACAGGGGCTCGGGGAACGGCGAGTCCGTGCTGCTGACGGCCGGAGCCCATCGGAGTGTCCGTGCTGCTGCGTGTAGTAACAGAACCGGAAGCCGATGCGCGCTCCGGCAGTGAACCGCCAGCAGACCCGGGCTCGCCGTTCCCCGAGCCCCTGGCGGTGCTCTCCCGACCCCCTGGTGGGGGCTCTCAGCTGGCCCGGAGGTTGGACTCCACCCAGCTGACGACCTCCTGGGTGGAGGTGCCCGGGGTGAAGATGTCCGCGACGCCGAGGGCCTTCAGTTCGGTGATGTCCGCGTCGGGGATGATCCCGCCGCAGAAGACCTTGATGTCGGCGGCGTCGCGCTCCTTGAGGAGCTCGATGACCTTCGCGCAGAGGGTCATGTGCGCGCCGGAGAGGATGGACAGGCCGATGCCGTCCGCGTCCTCCTGGATCGCCGTGTCGACGATCTGCTCGGGGGTCTGGTGGAGGCCGGTGTAGATGACCTCCATGCCCGCGTCGCGCAGGGCGCGCGCGATGACCTTGGCTCCCCGGTCGTGCCCGTCGAGTCCGGGCTTGGCGACCACGACTCGGATCGGCCCCGACACCACCATGACTGCCTCCTGGACCATCTCGTCCACCACCCGGCCGTCCTGGCCACGGGCTCGGTGTTAACCGCTTCTAACAGACCTGAGGGGAGGTTAGCGGCCCGCGGGGCCGCCGTCCCTCCCACCTGCCGATAGGAGGGCAAAATCACAGCGGGGCGGGGCCGCCCGTCCGCTCAGAGCTTCTCGACGGGGGCGTACCGCAGCAGCAGCACCTTGCGCCCGGCGGAGCCGAAGTCGACCGTGGCCTTGGCCCTGTCCCCGACGCCCTCGACGCCGACGACGGTGCCGAGGCCGAAGCTGTCGTGGCTGACCCGGTCGCCGACGGCGAGCGCGACGACCTCCCGGTCGGTGACCGTCCGCGCGGACTTGCCCCAGCCGGCCTTCGGCGAGGCCGCGGTGGAGAACCCGGAGCCGCGCGAGGAGCCGTACGAGCCCCCGCCCGACCCGGAGCCCGACCCGGAGGACGAGTAGCCGCGCGAGGGCGGCACCGCGGCGGCGCCGGTGCGCTTCCACTCGATCAGCTTCTCCGGGATCTCCTCCAGGAAGCGCGAGGCCGGGTTGTAGGAGGGCTGGCCCCAGGCGCTGCGCAGCACCGAGCGGGTCAGGTAGAGCCGCTGCCGGGCCCGGGTGAGGCCGACGTAGGCGAGGCGGCGCTCCTCCTCCAGTTCCTTGACCTGGTTGAGGGCCCGCATGTGCGGGAAGATCCCGTCCTCCATGCCGGTGAGGAAGACGACCGGGAACTCCAGGCCCTTGGCGGTGTGCAGGGTCATCATCGTGATCACCCCGGCCCCGTCCTCCTCATCGGGGATCTGGTCGGAGTCGGCGACCAGCGCGACCCGCTCCAGGAAGTCGGCGAGCGAGCCGACCGGCGGCCCCTCGTCGCCCTCGGGGCGCTCCCCCGGGTCCTTCTCGTACTCGAGGGCGACCGAGGCGAGCTCCTGGAGGTTCTCCACCCGGGTCTCGTCCTGCGGGTCGGTGGAGGACTGGAGCTCGGCGAGGTAGCCGGTCTCCTCCAGGACGGCCTCCAGCACGGCGGCCGGGCCGGCGCCGGAGTCGACGACCTGGCGCAGCCCGGCGAGCAGTTCGTTGAACTTCTTCACCGCGTTGGCGGAGCGCGCGGCCATCCCGTACGCCTCGTCGACCCGGCGCAGCGCGGCGGCGAAGGAGATCCGCTCGCGCGAGGCGAGGGCGTCGATCATCGCCTCGGCGCGCTCGCCGATGCCGCGCTTGGGGACGTTGAGGATCCGGCGCAGCGGGACGGTGTCCTCGGGGTTGGAGAGCACCCGCAGGTAGGCCAGGACGTCCTTGACCTCCTTGCGCTCGTAGAAGCGCACGCCGCCGACGACCTTGTAGGGCAGGCCGACCCGGATGAACACCTCTTCGAAGACCCGGGACTGGGCGTTGGTGCGGTAGAAGATCGCCACGTCGCCGGGGCGGGCGTCGCCCGCGTCGGTGAGCCGGTCGATCTCCTCGGCGATGAACTGGGCCTCGCCGTGCTCGTCGTCGGCGACGTAGCCGACGACCTGCTCGCCCTGGTCGCCGGCCGTCCAGAGGTTCTTCTTGCGGCGGTTGCTGTTGCGTTCGATGACCGAGTTGGCGGCGGAGAGGATGGTCTGGGTGGAGCGGTAGTTCTGCTCCAGCAGGATGGTCGTCGCGTTCGGGTAGTCCTCCTCGAACTGGAGGATGTTGCGGATGGTGGCGCCGCGGAAGGCGTAGATCGACTGGTCGGCGTCGCCGACCACGCACAGTTCGGCGGGCGGGATCTGTGCGAGGTCCGCCTCGGCGGGGTTCACGTACTCGCCGTCGACGGTCGTCCGGGGCGCCTGCCCCGCGGAACCGCCGGAGAGCTCGCGCACCAGGGTGTACTGGGCGTGGTTGGTGTCCTGGTACTCGTCGACCAGGATGTGCCGGAACCTGCGCCGGTAGTGCTCGGCGACGGCGGGGAACGCCTGCAGCAGGTTGACGGTGGCCATGATGATGTCGTCGAAGTCGAGGGCGTTGGCCTCGCGCAGCCGCCGCTGGTAGAGGAAGTACGCCTCGGCGAGCTTCTTCTCGGTCGGGTTGGCGGCCTGGTCGGCGTAGGTCTCCTCGTCGATCAGCTCGTTCTTCAGGTTGCTGATCTTGGAGGTGAAGGACTTCGGCGGGAACTGCTTGGGGTCGAGGTCCAGGTCCCGGCAGACCAGGGCCATCAGGCGCTGGGAGTCCGCCGAGTCGTAGATCGAGAAGCTGGAGTTCATGCCCAGCTGCTTGGCCTCGCGGCGCAGGATCCGCACGCACGCGCTGTGGAAGGTGGAGACCCACATCGCCTTGGCGCGCGGGCCGACCAGCGCCTCGACGCGCTCGCGCATCTCGCCGGCGGCCTTGTTGGTGAAGGTGATCGCCAGGATCTCGCCGGGCTGCACGCCGCGGGCGGCCAGCAGGTGGGCGATCCGGTGGGTGAGCACCCGGGTCTTGCCGGAGCCCGCGCCGGCCACGATCAGCAGCGGCGACCCGGCGTGCAGCACGGCCTCGCGCTGCGGGTCGTTCATGCCCTCCAGCAGCTGCGCCGGGTCGACGACGGTGCGGGCGGCGCCGTTGCGGTGCCAGGCGTCCCGCTCGGCCTCGGCGGCGTGGTCGGTGGCGAACAGCCCGTCGGGGATGTCCTCCTCGCCGTAGCCGGGGTCGTACGGCCCGTCGTCGTACGGTTCGTCCGGCGGCGGCGCCTCCTCCTCGGACCACTGCCGGTCTGCGGGGCGGGGGCTCGACCCGACGGCGGGGCGCTCGAAGCCGGGGAGCGGGAGGTCATCGAAGAGGCTACTCATGGCCCTTCGAGTCTATGGCCCGCCACCGACATCCCCGCCCCCGCCGGGGAACGGCCCGCGCGGGGAGCGGCCCCCGCCGGGGAGCGGCCCGCGCGGGCGCCGCTACGGGGCGTCCGGGTAGACGAAGGCGACGTACCCGCCGTACGCGGCGGACACCAGCGCCGCCGCGACGAGCAGCAGGACGGTCGCCGATCTGGTCCGGGTGCGGGCGAGGGCGGTCGCGAGCGGGTACAGCAGTCCGAAGGCGGGCAGCAGGAAGCGGGCCCTGGAGTTGAAGTAGGCGGCGTCGCCGAGGGCGAGCAGCAGCATGCCCGCGCTGTAGAGCAGCAGCACCGGCGGCTGGCGCTGGATCGCGGAGAGCACCAGCAGCACCACGGCCGCCAGCAGGGTGCAGGCGGTGACCACGTCCACCAGCCACACGGTGTCGGCGGTGACCAGCATCCGGCGCAGCGAGGCGAAGGTGGAGCGGCCGAAGTCGAAGTGCGACTGCCAGGCGTCCTGCACCCGGAAGTAGCCGTCCCAGCGGCCCTTGCGGTGGCCGACCCAGGCGATGAAGCCGACGCAGCCGAGCGGGGCCAGCACGGCGCCGAGCAGGGCGCGCGGGTCGCGTCGGCGGACCAGTTCGAGCAGGGCGGCCGCGCCGACCGCCAGGGCCAGGGTGAGTCCGGTGGGGCGGGTCAGTCCGGCGCAGGTGCACAGCAGCCCGGCCCACACCCAGCGGCGCCGGAGCGCCGCGTGCACCGTCCAGGCCGCGAAGGCGGTGAACAGCGCCTCCGAGTAGGCGGCGCTCTCCACCACCGCGTACGGCAGGACGCCCCACAGGACGGCGGCGACCACCCCGGCCCGGTCGCCGTACAGCCGGGCCGCGACGGCGTGGATGCCCCAGGCGGCGGCCAGCGAGGCCGCCCAGGCGACCGCCAGCGCCGCGTAGTTGAGCGGCAGCACCAGCCCGGCCGCCCGGACCAGCAGCGGGTAGGCGGGGAAGAACGCGTACGGCTCGTAGGGGCCGTAGGGGCCGGGCACCGGCCGGGTGCCCGCGTAGCCGTGGGCGGCGATCTGCTGGTACCAGTACGCGTCCCACAGGGAGCTCAGCCGGTACAGGCCGCCGACGCCCCGGTGGCTGCCCCACCAGGCGAGCAGCAGGACGCCGACCGCCCGGGCGCCCAGGTAGCCGAGCAGGGCCGTCCGGACGGGGTGGGCGGCCCGTTCGCTCCGCAGGCCCGGCCCCGGCGGGTCGGCGACCTCGGTCAGGGCGCGCACCACGGCGCGCCCTCTCGTGCGGGCACCGGCCGGGTGCGGTCCGGGAGGGTCGATGACATCCGGCCAAGGTATTCAACCCCGTCCGGTCCGCCGCGCAGGCGCGTCCGGGAGCGGCGGAATTCAGCGTTCCATCAGGGTGACCACGATGTTCGGCCCCCGGGTGACGGTGGTCTTCGGGAACGCCTCCTTCAACACCCGGGCCTGCTCGGGGTCGAAGTCCGCGAACGGGTCCTGCCAGCCGATGGTGACCACCCAGATCCGCTTGGTGTCGCCGAGGCAGGCGGCCGGATCGGGGCAGAGCGTCGGGTAGAGGTCGCCGCGGGCGATCGCGGTCTTCTTGACGAAGACGTCCTTCAGCTTGTCGTCCTGCGGCAGGTAGAAGTCCAGTGCGGCGGAGACGCCGTAGAAGATGCCGTTGCCGAAGCGCAGCGGCGCGACGGCGTCGCCCGGCTGGTAGCCCCGGGCGATGATCTCGGCGGCGGCCGCGCCGTCCCAGGTGGTGCGCGCGTAGCGGTCGCGGACGTTCTGCTGGTCCTGCACGCCGAGGAGCAGGAAGGCGATCAGGCCGACCGCGGTGAGGGCCCGCGGCCGGAGCGCGGTCAGTCCCGCGGCGGCGACGATGATCCAGGCGGGCAGCGTGAAGAGCAGGTAGCGGTCGATGAAGTACGAGGTGTGGCCCTGGGAGGCGAGCCACAGCAGCGGGATCGGCACCACCGCGATCATGCCGAGTTCCAGCGCGGGGCGGCGGTTGCGCGGCCAGGCGAGCGGGAGCACGGCGAGGGCGAGCACCACCAGGCTGATCCAGGTGGAGGCGTACAGCCCGCGCCAGAACACCTCGACGACGTCCTTGAAGGTGGGCGTGTGCAGCCAGCTGAGCTGGCGTCCGACCTGGCGGCGGCCGAGCATGACGAGCGGGGACAGGATCAGCACGGCGCCGGCGGCGGCGGCCGGGAAGCCGATCAGCACGCCGCGGGCGCGGCTGTTCCACCAGCGCCAGGCGGCCACGGCGGCGTGCGGGACGAGGAAGACCAGCGCGATCACGTGGAAGGTGCCGACCACGACCAGGTCGGCCCCGTAGAGGAGCCAGCGCAGCGCGCTCGGCCGCTCCAGGGCGCGCAGCAGCAGGAGGGTCGCGGCGGCGGCGAACAGCACCACGAAGGCGTAGCCGCGGGCCTCCTGGCCGTAGCGGGACACCGAGGGGGTGAGGGCGAAGAGCAGGCCCGCCACCACGCCGGTGGTGGTGTTGAAGACCTTGCGGCCGGTCAGCACGACGAGCGCGGTCGCCCCGGTCATGGCCAGGGCGGAGGGCATCCGGAGCACGGCGAGCGAGTGCCCGAAGAGGTCGGTCCAGTAGTGGAGCAGCAGGTAGTAGACGCCGACCACCGCGTCCACGTGGTGCAGCAGGGCGAGGATCTCCCGCGGCGAGCGGTTCACCGCGTTCCAGGTGGCCAGTTCGTCGGACCACAGCAGGGGGCCGTCGGCCTTGTGGAGGCAGAGCGCCAGCGTCAGCGCGGCGGGGCCCGCCCACACCAGGTGGCGCAGGACGGGAAGCGCCTTCCGGCCGAAGCCCTGCACTGGCCCCCGGGAGCCGGCGGCAGCCCCGGAGGAGGCGGAGCTGGTCGCGCTGACGGTCATCGTGGGAAGGTCCCTCTCCAGAAGTCGCTCATTGCCGTGCGGGGGCCGCGCCAGACTATCGGGCGGCCTGGCGGCGCTCGCGCCGCGAGGGAACGGTGGAACGCCACAGCCGGGCGCAGGAAAGCAGGACCGCGGCCACCAGGAGCGCGTTGCGCAGCAGCAGGACCGTCCGGAAAGTGGTGTCGCCCCAGAGCACCGGGCCCCAGAACAGCGGGTACTCGACGGTGGTCAGCGCGGTCGCCGCCATCAGCAGGACCGCCACCGGCCGCTGCGAGGTGGAGCGGAAGGACAGGCAGACGGCGGCCATGCCCAGCAGCCAGATCATGTACTGCGGGCTGATCACCCGGCTGGTGACCACGAAGACCAGCATCGCGGTCATCGCGGCGTCGGCGGGCGTCGAGTCCGTGAAGCGCTTCGCCACGATCCGCCAGACCAGCAGGCCGGCGAAGCCGAGCACGCTGAGGCCGAGCATGGCCTTGGACAGGAGCGGGGTGTGCGCGGAGACGATCTCCATCGAGCCGTACCGGTAGGTGATCTCGCCGTGGTGGTAGCCGAGCTTCTGCGCGATCAGCAGCAGGCTGCCCGGCAGCGACTCCACCTCGATGCCGCGGTTGCCCTGGCCGTGCAGGAAGTCGAAGGAGCCGCGCATGGTGACCGCGGCGATCGCGGTCAGCGCGAGCGCTGCGGCGACGAAGCCGGTGATCGCCTGCTTCAGGCCGCGGCCGCGCGGCGCACCGAAGATCGCGAAGGCCGGCCAGACCTTGATCATCGCCCCGATCGCGGCGAACGAGCCGCCGACCCAGGAGCGGCCCTGCAGGCACAGCACGCCGAACACCGCGAACAGCGTCACCAGCACGTCGAAGTGGACGTAGGGCTGCATCAGCATCAGCGGCAGGCCCAGCAGCCAGAACCCGGAACCCGCCAACGAGCGGCCGGCGCGGGTGCCGTACCACAGCAGCCCGCCCATGATGGCGAAGTCGGCGATCAGGGTGAGCACCAGGAAGCCCTGGACGTAGTTGGTGAACGGCACCAGGTACGGGGCGAGGAACGCGCCGGCCGCGCCGGGCGGGTACTGCCAGGTCACGTCGCCGACCGGGAAGGTGCCGGTGCGCAGCACGCGGGCCCAGGGCTCGTAGAACAGGTGCGGCTCGCCGTTGACGTTGTCCTTGTTCCAGAACACCATCATGACCATGACGAAACGGGAGCAGGCCCAGTAGCCGAGACGCGCGAGCACCTGGGGGTCCCGGTGGAAGGGGTGCGTCGCCGGGGCGTCGTCCGCGGCGCCGCTGCCGGTGTCCAGTCGGCCCTTCTCTATGGTGCCAGGCATGACGCTCCGTTCGCAGGTACCGCAGCGGGCCGTCGGGTGCCCGACTCGCGTTCGCCCCCGCGCGTGCGTGTCGCTTGACAGCGCCCGAAATTCATACCACCTCCTTGGACGAAGCCCCAAACCTCCGCATCCGCGGACAGCCCGCCGCCACCCCGGCCGGTGCGCATGAGGACGGTCGTGGGCTAGCCTCGTCGGCTGTGACCGCGATTGAACACCAGTCCGCTCCCTCCACGGACGGCACCAGGAAGCCCGCCGTCCCCGGACGGCCCCCCGCGCGCCTCGGCTGGCTCGACGCACTGCGCGGCATCGCCGCGCTGCTCGTCGCGGTCCACCACTTCGGACTGCTCCGGTGGTACTCGTGGGGCCCGGCCTTCGAGGAGAAGTTCGACCTCGGCATCTTCTCCGTCATGCTGTTCTTCCTGGTGAGCGGGTACATCGTGCCCGCCTCGCTGGAGCGGCGCGGTGACGTGCGCGGGTTCTGGGTGGGCCGGCTGTTCCGGATCTACCCGCTGATCATCGTGGCCGTGGTGCTGTCGCTCCTGGTGCTGCCCACCAAGTACTCGGCGGTCCCGAGCGTGGTCACCGACCGCCCGTACTGGTCGTACCTGGCGAACCTGACGCTGCTGCACGAGATGACCAACATCCCGAGCGCGCTCGGCGCGATGTGGACGCTCTGCTACGAGATGGTGTTCTACTTCCTCGTCAGCGCCCTGTTCGTGAAGGGCTGGCACCGGCAGAGCGCCCCGATCGCGCTGTTCTTCGCGGCGGCCGCGCTGCTGCTCGGCGCCTGGTGGAAGCCGGCCCTGATCACCGCCAAGCCGGTCTGGACGGCGCCGTCCCCCACCCACCACCTGATCATCGCCACCGCCCTGGTGATGCTGACCGGCCTGGTGCTGGTCCTGCTCGGCCGCCCCGAACTGGTCCGGATCGGCGCGCTGGTGCTCGGCGGGCTCGGCGCGCTGCTGCTGTTCGTGAACGCCAGGTCCACGTTCTTCGAGAGCATGATGATCCTGGCCACCATGTTCGCCGGCACCGCGATCTTCCGCGCCGAGAAGGGCCAGATCGACCGGGCGCTGGCCGCCGTCGCCTGCGCCTTCGTCCTGGCCTCCGGCTTCCTCGTCGGCTACATGTACAACCACGGCAAGGCGTTCGACCGCACCTGGACCTCCAGCTGGGAGGGCTTCTCGCTGCCGTACGTGGCGGCCTGGGCGGTCTTCGGCATCGGCATGCTGCTGCGCTCCAGGCGCTGGCCCCGGCCGCTGACCTGGCTCGGCACGATCAGCTACTCGGTGTACGTGGTGCACATCCCGGTCCTCTGGGCGACCTGGTGGTTCAAGGACCACCTGGTCACCTACCCGACCACCGGCTGGGGCCGCTGGCTGCTGCCGCTGACCTTCGTCGCGGCGGTGCTGGTCGCCAGCCAGCTGACCTACAAGCTGATCGAGATGCCCGGCCAGAAGCTCGGCAAGAAGGTCGCCAAGGCGCTCGACCGCCGCTCGGCGGCCCGGGTGGACGCCGAGCAGCAGCGGCTCGAACAGGTCATCTGACCGCCCGTTCCGCGTGCCGGGGCCCGGCCCCCCTCTCCGGAGG
>NZ_JBHUWH010000133.1:0-17445 GCF_042670125.1 Kitasatospora sp. NPDC057198
CGCCGTGCGCCACCCGGGTGTCCGTCCCGGTCGCCTGCTTTGCGGCGATCGCCTGCTCCGCGACGGACGCCTACTCCGCGGCGGGCGTGCCGTCCGCGCCGATCCGGGCGAAGCCCAGGTAGGGGTGCAGGGCCTTGGGCAGCAGCACCGAGCCGTCCGCCTGCTGGTGCTGCTCCAGCACCGCCGCGATGGTGCGGGCCAGCGGCAGGCCCGAGCCGTTGATGGTGGCGGCCGGGGTCGGCTTGCCCTTCTCGTCCCGGGTGCGGATGCCGGCCCGGCGGCCCTGGAAGGTGCCGAAGTCCGACACCGAGGAGATCTCCCGGTAGGTCTCCTGGCCGGGCAGCCACACCTCCAGGTCGTACGTCAGCTGCGCGGAGAACCCGGTGTCGCCGGCCGCCAGCGCGACGACGCGGTAGGCGAGTTCGAGCTCCTGCAGGCAGGCTTCGGCGTGCGAGACCATCAGCTGCATCTGCTCCCGGGCCTGCTCGGCGGCGCAGATCCGCACCATCTCGACCTTCGAGAACTGGTGCATCCGGATCAGCCCGCGGGTGTCCCGCCCGTAGGAGCCGGCCTCCGAGCGGAAGCACGGGGTGTACGCGGTGAGCGCCAGCGGCAGTTCGGCCGGCGGGACGATCTCGTCCGCGTACAGGTTGGTCAGCGGGACCTCGGCGGTCGGGATCAGGAACAGGTCCCGGTCGGCGACGCCGGTCTTGAACAGGTCCTCCTCGAACTTCGGCAGCTGGCCGGTGCCGGTCATGGTGCGCCGGTTCACCAGGTACGGCACGGCGTGCTCGACGTACCCGTGCCGGCGGGTGTGCACGTCCAGCAGCAGGGACGCGATGGCCCGCTCCAGGGCGGCGCCGGCGCCGCGCAGCACGCTGAAGCGCGAGCCGGAGAGCTTGGCGGCCCGGCCGAAGTCCAGGATGCCCATGGCCTCGCCGAGGTCGACGTGGTCCTTGGGGGCGAAGTCGAAGCGCGGCGGCTCGCCGACCCGGCGCAGCTCGCGGGCGTCCGCGTCGGAGAAGCCGTCGGGGGCCTCGTCGTCGGGCAGGTTGGGGATGGTCAGCAGCAGGTCGGTGAGCTCCTGCTGGACCTGCTCCAGCTCCGCCTCGTTCTGCTGGACCTGCTCCTTGAGCGCTCGGGCGGTCTCCTTCAGCCCGCTGACGTCGCCGCCCTGCTTGGCGGTGCGCTGCACCTCCTGGGCCACCTGCTTCGAGCGGGCCCGCAGCTCGTCGCCGGCCTGGATGCCGCTGTTGCGGCGGGACTGCAGCGCCTCCAGCGCGGACAGGTCGAGCTGGTAGCCACGACGTGCCAGGAGCCGGACGGCTTCGTCCCCCAGGTCGATCAGGACGCGGGCATCATGCATCGGAGTCGGTTCTCCTCTGGTCTGTCCCGGCGGCTCCCGCCGGGTCGGATTCGTCCCGACCGTAGCAGGGCGGGGGAAAACGGTGCAGTGCCTTTCCGGGCCGTCGTCCGCCGTCCGGGACAGTCCCTTGCGGAGATGATCCTCGCAGGGATAATCTCTGCGTAGATGAACTTGGATGTGAGGGGAACCGCCATGTGGCAGCACGAGTACACCGCCGAGACCGCCGCCGCGCCGCACGCCGTCTGGGCGGTGCTCAGCGACCTGGACCGCTGGACGGACTGGGACACCTCGATGGAGGCGGTCGCCCTGGACGGCCCGTTCGAGGTCGGCGGCACGGTCACGATGACCCCGGTCGGCCAGGACCCGATCGTCTCCGTCATCACCCGGATCGAGCCCGGACGCGCCTACGCCGACCGCACCGAGTTCGGCGGCGCCGTGCTGGACTTCTCGCACACCCTCACCGCCCTCCCCGGCGGCGGCACCCGGGTGGTCCACCGCCTGGAGATCACCGGCCCGGATGCCGGACGGCTCGGCCCCGAACTCGGCCCGATGATCACCGAGGACTTCCCGGAGGCGATGACCGCCCTGCTCGCCCGCGCCGAGCGGGCGGCCTGACCGCCCCGAGCGCACGGCAGCCCGGAGCGCACGGCCGCCCGGAACGTACGGTCGCCTGAAACGTACGCTCGGAACGCACGGCCGCCCGGCACGTACGACCCGACCCACCGGAACCCACCGGAACCCACCGAGGAGCGCGCCATGGACGGACTGGTCGAAGGCCCGGCGAACAGCCCCGGCTTCTGGCTCTGGCACACCACCCTGCGCTGGCAGCGCGAGGTCGCCGCCGCCCTCGCCCCGTACGACCTGACGCACCCGCAGTTCGTGCTGCTCTCCTGCGCCTGGTGGCTCAACGAGCAGGGCGCCGTCCCCAACCAGCAGGAGCTCTCCGCGCAGGCGGGCACCGACGTCCGGACCACCTCCCAGGTGGTCCGGAAGCTGGAGGCCAAGGGCCTGCTCGACCGCACCACCGACCCGGACGACACCCGGGCCCGCCGCCTGCGCATCACCCCGCGCGGCACCGCCCTCGCCCGCGCCGCCGTCCCGGCCGTCGAGGCCGTTGACCGCGCCTTCTTCGCCCCCGCCGCCCACGGCACGCCCGCCCTCGACGGCGACGGCCTCAGCCGCCTGCTGCGCCGCCTGGTCGACGCGCCCTGACCCGGCGGAGGGTCCGCTGGAGAGCCCGGCGGAGGGTCCGGCGGAGGCCACGGCCGCGGAGGCCACGGCCGGCGGAGGCCCCGCGGCTCAGCCCCGGGCGATGAACCCGGCCACCACCGGCCCCAGCACGTCCGGCGCGACCTCGTGGGTCTGCCCGGCCAGGGTGCGGTACTCCGCGCCCGCGGCGGCGGCCGTCGCGGCGGCCGCGTCGCGCAGCAGGGCCGGGCTGTTCCCGCCGTCGACCACCAGCACCGGCACCGGCAGCCCGGCCAGCAGGGCGTCCGGCACCGGCGCGCCCTCCGCCCCGTCCAGCACCTCCGCGTCGTTGACCAGCGTCGGCGCCACCGCCACGAAGGCCGGCCAGACCGGCGACTCGCGCAGCTGGGCGACCACCGGTTCGGGCGAGCCGACGAAGGCCATGAACCGGGCCACCGCGTCGCCCGGCTCGCCCGCCAGGACGTCCCGTTCGACGCCCGCCCGGTACTCCTCGAACCGGGCCCGCCGCTCGTCGGTGGTGCTGAACGGCGGCTCGTACGCCACCACCCGCTCCACCCCGGCGCCGGCCCCCGCCGCCCGCAGCGCCAGCGCCGCGCCGGAGGACACGCCCAGCAGCGTCGCCCGGCCGCCCGCCGCCGCGACGACCGCCGCCAGGTCCTCCACCTCCCGCTCCACGGCGTACGGCCCGCCCGCGCCGCTCTCGCCGCGCCCGCGCCGGTCGTAGCTGAACACTCGGTGCGCACCGGCCAGTTCGGCCGCGATCCCGCCCGAGGGCCCGAACGCGCGGTGGCACAGCGCGCCGTCCACGACCACCACGGCCGGGCCGTCGCCACCCGTCACCTGGTAGGCGATCCGGGTGCCGTCGGCGGAGGTTGCGTATTCGGTCATGCCAACTCCCTTGCTGAGGACTGCGGTTACTTGCCGTGCGCGGCGAGGTGGTGCGCGACCAGCGCGTTGGCGTGGCCGTGGCCCAGCCCGTGCTCGCTCTTCAGCCAGGCGACCAGCTCCATGTGCCTGGTCAGCGGCGAGTCGGCGATCAGCTGCTGCCACTCGGCGACCGGGCGCCCGTACTTCTTCTCGATGGAGGGGAAGTAGCCGGCCGGTCCCTTGGCCTTCTCCTCGGTGTTCATCCCGCGACTCCGTCCGTCCGTCGTGCCGCGCGTTCCGCGCTGCCGTCACAGGAGAGGACGGGCCGACCCCGCGCGACTCATCGGTCCTCGCGAAACTTTTTCCCGGCCCGTACGGTCGGGCCATGGCACGCATCGACGACAGCACGATCGAACGGGCAGCCGACTACCTGTGGACGGCGGGCCGGGTCCTCGAACAGCGCCGCTTCGCGCACCTCTTCGGCGCCGCCCCCGACCCGGCCGGCGTCCTGGCCGCCCTGGACGCCTACCGCACCCCGGACGGCGGCTGGGCGTACGGCCTGGAGCCGGACGTCCGCGGGCCCGCCGCCCAGCCCCTCGCCGCTGGCGCCGCCGCCCGGATCCTCGCCGAGGCCGGCGCCCTGGACGGCCCGCGCGGCACCGAACTCTGCGACTGGGCGGCCGAGTCAACCACCCCGGACGGCGGCGTCCCGGCCGTCCTGCCCAGCCTGCGCCGCTACCCGCACCCGCCCTTCCTGCCGATCACCGACGACCCGCCCGCCGAACTGCTCTCCACCGGCCAGATCGCCGCCCCGCTGCTCCGGGCCGGGGTCCGCCACCCCTGGCTGTCCGGCGCGGAGGCGTTCTGCCGCCGCGCGATCGAGGCGATCGGCACCACCCACCCGTACGAGGTGATCACCGCCGTCGGCTTCCTGGACGCCGTGCCCGACCGCGCCTGGGCCGCCGAACAGGCTGCCCGGCTGGGCGAGTCGGTGCGCGGGCAGCAGCTGGTGCTGCTCGACCCGGCCCGCCCCGAGCAGGTCCGGCTCGCCCCCGGCTACGCGCCCGGCGAGTTCCACCTCCCGCACGACTACGCGCCCCGCCCGGACAGCCTGGCCCGCGCCTGGTTCACCGACGCCGAGCTCGAACGCGGCCTCGACCACCTCGCCGCCCGCCGACTCCCGGACGGCGGCTGGCCGATCGACTGGGCCCGCTGGTCCGCCGCCACCGAGCACGAGGCCCGCCCCGGCGCCACCCTGGCCGCCCTGCTCACCCTCCGCGCGTACGAGGGGAGTTAGGTCCTGCCCGGGGAGTCAGGGCAGCGCGTCCAGCCAGCCGTCCGCGACGGCCGTCCGGGCGTACAGCACGCAGCGCCCGGCCCGGTGCGAGGAGACCAGGCCGGCGGTGCGCAGCGCGGTCAGGTGCTGGGAGACCGCCGGGGCGGAGAGCCCGCAGCGGGCGGCGAGTTCGGTGGTGGAGGCGGGCACGTCGAGTTCGGCCAGCAGCAGGGTGCGGGTGCGGCCGAGCACCGGCGCGAGCGCCTCGGCGCGCGGGCCGGGGCGGTGCTCCCAGACGGTCGCGGCGGCCAGCGCGGGGTAGCACAGCTGCGGCGGGTCGGGGGCGACGGTGCGGGTCAGCAGCCGGGGCCAGGCGAACACCGAGGGCACCAGCAGCAGTCCGGCGCCGGTCGCGATCCGGGTGACGGCGCAGTGCCGCTTCGACAGGTGCAGCGTGCCGTCGGCCCAGCGCACCGTCCCGTGCAGTTCGCCGAGCATCGCCGCGCTGCCCCGCTCGGCGGCCGTCCGGGCCCGCCGCAGGACGTCCGCCTCCAGCACCGCGCGGATCCGCGACCAGTACGGGGCCAGGGCGAGCTGCCAGAACGCCTCGACCTCGGTGGTGATCCGCCGCAGCGCCTGCTCCGGCGCGCGTTCCAGCACGCGCAGCCGGGCGCCGGCCCGCCCGCCGGTCCGCCCGCCCCGGTCGGTGCGCAGGCAGTCCAGGTCGTGCCGGAGCAGTTCGGGGCCGGTGGCCCGGACGGCCGCCAGTTCGGCCGCCAGGTCGGCGACCGGCTCGCCCGGGACGGGGTTGAGGAAGTCCGGCAGGTGCCCGTGCGGCGGGACGAGCTCGGCCAGCCAGCCCCGGTCCAGCCCGGCGGCGGCCAGCCGCGGCCGGACCTGCGCGGCCCAGCGGCGGTGCGGCTCGGGCACCGGGTCGGCGGCCAGCGCGCGGAAGGCGGCGACCACCTCCCACATCGGCGAGAGGGCGAACCTGGTCAGCGCGAGGTCGCCCACCGACAGCGGCAGCCCGGTCCGCACCCGCCACCTCCACTGCCGCCCGACACCGCCGATTCGTCCTCAGCTTAATCAGTCGGCCCCGGCGGTCCGGCCCGTCAGGATGGTCCCGTTCCCGTCGAGCACCGCACCGAGAGCGAGCCCCGCATGCCGCACCGCACCCTCCCCGCCCGGTCCGCCGAGCACGCCGCCGCCCTGCGCGCGCTGGCCGCCGCCGAAGCGCCGCTGCTGCTCCCGAACGCCTGGGACGCGGGCAGCGCGGCGGTGGTCGCCGCGGCCGGGGCGCCCGCGATCGCCACTACCAGCGGCGGCGTCTCCTGGTCGGTGGGCCGCGGCGACGGCCAGGGCCTGGACCGGGCGGCGATGGCCGAGGCGGTGCGCCGGATCGCCGCCGCCGTGGACGTCCCGGTGACCGCCGACGTCGAGGGCGGCTACGGCCCGACCCCCGAGGAGGTGGCCGAGACCGTCCGCGCGGTGGTCGCGGCGGGCGCGGTCGGCGTCAACCTGGAGGACTCCACCGCCCCGGGCGGCCCGCTGTTCACCGTCGCCGAGCAGTCCGCCCGGCTGCGCGCCGCCCGGACGGCCGCCGCCGAGGCCGGCCTGCCCGACCTGCTGGTCAACGCCCGCACCGACGTCCACCTGTTCGGCGTCGGCCCGGCCGCCGACCGGCCCGCGGAGGTGCTGCGCCGGGCCGAGGCGTACGCGGCGGCCGGGGCCGACTCGCTGTTCGTCCCCGGCCTGCTCGACCTCGCCGCGCTGGCGGAGCTGACCGCGGCGTCCCCGCTGCCGGTCAACGCGATGGCCGTTCCGGGCGGCCCGACCGTCGCGGAACTCGCCGCCGCCGGCGTCCGCCGGATCAGCCTGGGCACCTCCCTCGCCCAGGCCGCGTACACCGCCGCCCACCGGGCCACCGCCGAACTGCTCGCCACCGGCACGTACGGCGCGCTGGCCGGCTCGCTCGACTACGGCACGCTCAACGGCCTGCTCGCCGGGCGGGGGTGACGGAACGCCGGGCCGGGCGTCAGGAGACCGCGCGCTTGACCAACTCGGCGATCCGGGCCGCCTCCGCCTCGCCCAGGTCGGCGATCGCGAAGTAGGTGGGCCACATCGCGCCGTCGTCCAGCCTGGCGTTGTCGCTGAAGCCGATCATCGCGTACCGGGACTTGAACTTGGCGGCGCTCTGGAAGAAGCAGACCGGCTTGCCGTCCGCGTTGTTGTAGGCGGGCATGCCGTACCAGGTCTTCGGGGCCAGCTGCGGCGCCGCCTCGGAGACGATCTCGTGGAAGCGCTGGGCCAGCACCCGGTCCGCCTCGGGCATCTCGGCGATCTTCTCCAGCAGGTCCTTCTCCGCCTCGGCCGCCTTCGCCGCCGCCGACGCCCGCTTGGACTCCGTCTTCAACTCCTTGGCGCGCTCCTTCATCGCCGCGCGCTCGTCCGCCGTGAAACCCTCGTGCTTCTCCGCCATGACCGGTCCTCCCGTTCCCGTTCCTGCTCCCTGCTGATGTCCTCAATCCTAGGAACGGGGCGGCCGCGGCGGCTTCTCGGAAACTGACCGGTCCGGCCCGGGGGAGGAGGCCCCCCGGACCGGACCGGTTCGTTCGCGCCGGGACTCAGCGGGCCCTGAAGCTCCGCAGGCGGAGGCTGTTGCCGACCACGAAGACCGAGGAGAAGGCCATTGCGGCGCCGGCGATCATTGGGTTGAGGAGTCCGGCGGCGGCCAGTGGCAGGGCGGCGACGTTGTAGGCGAAGGCCCAGAACAGGTTGCCCTTGATGGTGGCCAGGGTGCGGCGGGAGAGGCGGATGGCGTCGGCGGCGGAGCGCAGGTCGCCGCGCACCAGGGTGAGGTCGGCGGCTTCGATGGCGGCGTCGGTGCCGGTGCCGATGGCGAGGCCGAGGTCGGCCTGGGCGAGGGCGGCGGCGTCGTTGACGCCGTCGCCGACCATGGCGACGGTGCGGCCCTCGGCCTGGAGGCGCCGGACGGTGGCCACCTTGTCCTCGGGGAGGACTTCGGCGATGACGTCCTGGGTGGGGATGCCCACCTCGGCGGCCACGGCCTGTGCCACCAGCCGGTTGTCGCCGGTGAGCAGGACGGGGCGCAGGCCCAGGGCGCGCAGTTCGGCGATCGCCTCCGCGCTGCTGGGCTTGACCGCGTCGGCGACCTCCAGCACGGCTCGGGCCGCCCCGTCCCAGCCGACCGCGATCGCGGTCCGCCCGGCCCGCTCCGCCGCGGCCTTCGCCGCCAGCAGCCCGGCCGGCAGGTGCTGCGCCCAGTCGGCGAGCAGCGCCTCGCGCCCGGCGACCACCGCGCGCCCCTCGACCACGCCCTGCACGCCCAGGCCGGGGACGTTCTCGAAGTCCTCGACGGCGGGCAGGTCGCCGAACCGCTCCCGCGCGGCGGTGGCGACGGCCTGCGCGATGGGGTGTTCGGAGGCGTGCTCCAGCGCGCCGGCCAGCCGCAGCGCCTCGTCCTCGGCGGTGCCGTCGGCGGTGTGGACGGCGAGCAGGGTCATCCGGCCGGTGGTGACGGTGCCGGTCTTGTCGAGGACGACGGTGTCGGCCTTGCGGGTGTTCTCCAGTACTTCGGGGCCCTTGATCAGGATGCCGAGCTGGGCGCCGCGCCCGGTGCCGACCAGCAGGGCGGTGGGGGTGGCCAGGCCGAGGGCGCACGGGCAGGCGATGATCAGCACCGCCACGGCCGCGGTGAACGCGGCGCTCCAGCCCTCGCCGGTGCCCAGCCAGTAGCCCAGGGTGGCCAGTGCCAGGGTGATCACGACCGGCACGAACACGGCGGAGATCCGGTCGGCGAGGCGCTGGGCGGCGGCCTTGCCGTTCTGGGCGTCCTCGACCAGCTTGGCCATCCGGGCGAGTTGGGTGTCGGCGCCGATCCGGGTGGCTTCGACGACCAGCCGGCCGCCGGCGTTGACGGTCGCGCCGGTGACGGTGTCGCCGGGCGCGACCTCGACGGGGGCGGACTCGCCGGTGAGCATCGAGGCGTCCACGGCGGAGCTGCCCTCGAGGACGGTGCCGTCGGTGGCGACCTTCTCGCCGGGGCGCACCACGAACCGGTCCCCGACGGCCAGTTGCGCCACCGGCACCCGGGTCTCCCGTCCGCCGCGCAGCACGGTGACGTCCTTGGCGCCGAGCTCCAGCAGCGCCTTCAGCGCGGCGCCCGCGGTCCGCTTCGAGCGGGCCTCGAAGTAGCGTCCGGCCAGGATGAACGCGGTGACGCCGGCCGCCGCCTCCAGGTAGATGTTCGAGGAGCCGTCCGAGCGGGCGATGGTGAACTCGAAGCCGTGCCGCATCCCGGTCATGCCCGCGTCGCCGAGGAACAGCGCCCACAGCGACCACAGGAACGCGGCGCCGGTGCCGAGCGAGACCAGGGTGTCCATGGTGGCGGCGCCGTGCCGGGCGTTGGTCCAGGCGGCCCGGTGGAACGGCCAGGCGGCGTAGGTGACCACCGGCGCGGCCAGGGTCAGCGAGAGCCACTGCCAGTTGTCGAACTGCAGGGCCGGGACCATCGCCATCGCGATTACCGGCACCGCCAGCGCGACGGCCGCGACCAGGCGCTGCCGCAGCGGCGCCAGTTCGTCGGCCGGTCCGGCGCCGTCCGCCTCCGGCGCCGCGGCCGGGGGCTCGGGGAGCGCGGCGGTGTAGCCGGTGGCCTCGACGGTCGCGATCAGGTCGGCGACCTCCACGGGGCCCTCGACGACCACCTTGGCCTTCTCGGTGGCGTAGTTGACGCTCGCCCGGACTCCGTCCATGCGGTTGAGCTTCTTCTCGATCCGCGCGGCGCAGGACGCACACGTCATGCCGCCGATGCGGAGTTCCACCTCGGTGGAGGCGGGTGCTGCCTGGGTTGTCATCAGGGCTCCTCGTGGTCTCTCCCGGCCGCGGGCCGGATCGCTACGGGTGAGGGCTGGGCTTCCTACGGATGGGGGCTGGGCTTCCTACGGATGGGGGCTGTTGGGCTCAGGCCCGGCCGGTCAGCCGGTAGCCGGCCTCGTCGATCGCGGCGCGCACCGCCGCGTCGTCCAGCTCGGCCACCGAGTCGACGCTCACCAGGCCGGCCTGCACGTCGACCCGGACGGCCCGCACGCCCTCCAGCGCGCCGACCGCCTTGCCGACGGCCTGCTCGCAGTGGCCGCAGGTCATTCCGGCGACGGTGAACACGGTGGTGACGGCGGCCGGGGCGGTCGCGGTCGTGGTGGTCGAGCAGGTGCCGTCGGTGGAGCAGCAGGACACGGGAACCTCCGATGTGGTCCTCCGATACCCAGTGGGGGTATCGACTTGATGTCTCCAGTTATACCCCTGGGGGGTATGAGGCGCAAGCACTGCCTCCGACCCTCCCCGCCCCCCGCTCTCCGGCGGGCGAATTTTTGCCCCCCAGCGCACCTGCCCTGACCTGCGCGGATGCCGGCCCGTGCCGGGGCGGTTGCCCCGCCTCCCTGTCCCCACCCCGATTGACACATACCCCCTGGGGGTATCTACTCGCTGCGTCGGAACGCCCCGGAGCCCCCGGGAGCGGCCCGCATCACACCCACCGGAGCCCGCCATGAACACCGCCCTCAAAGCCACCGCCTTCACCGCCGGCCTCGCCGCCGCCTTCGCCGCCGCGTACGGCATCGGCCACGCGGTCGGCCCCGCCCCGGCCCCCGCCCGGCCGCACGCCGCCCACACCGCGCACGGCGCCCCGGCCGAGGAGCCCGCGCCCGCCCACGGCGACCACCGGGTCGGCGGCCTGCAGATCGCCGACCGCGGCTACGCCCTCCGCCTGGACCGCACCGTCGTCCCGGCCGACGGCCCCACCGAACTGAGCTTCCGCGTACTGGCCCCGGACGGGAGCCCGCTCACCGCCTACCGGCCCGTACACGAGAAGGAGCTCCACCTGATCGTCGCCAACCGCGACCTGACGGACTTCCAGCACCTGCACCCCGTCCGCGCCGCCGACGGCACCTGGACCGCCCCGGCGACCATCGCGGCGGCCGGCGACTACCGGGTCTTCGCCGACTTCACCCCGGCCGCCGAGACCGAACCCCTCACCCTCGGCGCCGACCTGCACGCCGCCGGCGACTACCGCCCGGCCGCCCTCCCGCAGACCGGCCGCACCGTCACCGTCGACGGCTACACCCTCACCCTCGCCGGCGACCTCACCCCCGGACGGCCCGGCCGCCTCGCCTTCACCGTCACCCGGGACGGCCGCCCGGTCACCGACCTGGACCCCTACCTCGCCGCCTACGGCCACCTGGTCGTCCTGCGCGCCGGCGACCTCGGCTACCTGCACGTCCATCCGGACGGCGCGCCCGGCGACGGCGCCACCGCCCCCGGCCCCGAGGTCGACTTCACCGCGACCGCCCCCAGCCCCGGCGACTACCGCCTCTTCCTGGACTTCCAGCACGGGGGCACCGTCCGCACCGCCGCCTTCACCCTCACCGCCGGAGCCGCCGAGAGCACCCCCGCGGCCGCCGAGAACGCCCCCGCGGCCGTTTCCGTCCCCGACCACCAGCACTGACGGACCCCGCCCGCCGCGCACCCGTCCGTCCCCTACATACCCCCACCTGGTATATCCCCAGAGGAGCCGCCGCCATGTCCGACCTCAGCGCACCACCCGCACCGCGCCGCTGGACGGCGCTCGCCCTGATCGCCCTCGCCCAGTTCGTGGTGATCATGGACACCTCGATCATCGGCGTCGCCCTGCCCGAGATGCGCTCCGCGCTCGGCTTCTCCCCGGAGGGCCTGTCCTGGGTCTTCAACGCCTACGTGATCGCCTTCGGCGGCCTGCTCCTGCTCGGCGGCCGGCTCTCCGACCTGCTCGGCGCCCGGCGCGTCTTCGCCACCGGCTGGGCCGTCCTCGCCGCCGGCTCCCTGCTGGCCGGCCTGGCCCGCGCCCCGTGGGCCGAACTGCTCGGCCGCGCCGTCCAGGGCGCCGGCTCCGCCCTGATCGCCCCGGCCGCGCTCACCCTGCTGATGACCCTCTTCGGCCCCCGCCCCGCCGAACTGCCCCGGGCCATCGCCCTGTACGGCGCGGCCGCCCCGGCCGGCGGCACCGCGGGGGTGTTCCTCGGCGGCCTGATCACCCAGTACGCCAGCTGGCAGTGGGTGTTCTGGATCAACGTCCCGGTGGCGCTGGCGGTGCTCGCCGCCGCCCCGGCCGTCCTGCCCGCCGGGGCGGCCCGCCGCGGCGCGGTCGACTGGCTCGGCGCGGCCACCGTCACCGCCGGACTGGCCGTCACCGTCTTCGCGATCGTCCGCGCCCCGCAGGCCGGCTGGGGCTCGGCGCGGACCTGGCCGGTGCTCGCCGCCGGCCTGCTGCTGATCGCCGCGTTCGTGCTGCTGCAGTCCCGCCGCCGCGAGCCGCTGATGCGGCCCGGCATCTGGCGCAGCCCCGACCTGGCCGGGGCCAACCTGGCCCAACTGCTGATGGCGGCGGCCTGGATCCCGATGTGGTTCTTCCTCAACCTCTACCTGCAGCAGGTGCTCGGCCTGGGCGCCTTCGCCTCCGGCGCGGCGCTGCTCCCGATGACCGGCGCGATCATGCTGATGATGATCGTCCTGGCGCCCCGGCTGATCGCCCGCTTCGGCCCGAAGCCGCTGATCGCCACCGGCCTCGCCGCCCTCGCGGCCGGCATGTACTGGCTCTCGGCGGCCCGCCCGGACGGCAGCTTCGCGGTCGACGTGCTGCCCGCCTCGCTGCTCGCCGCGGTCGGCATGTCGCTGGCCTTCATCCCCTCCCTGGGCACCGCCCTCGCCGTCCCCGACCCCGCCGAGGGCGGCCTCGCCTCCGGCATCGTCAACACCTCCTACCAGGTCGGATCCGCCCTCGGCCTGGCCGCCATGACCGCCGTCGCCGCCGCCAACGGCGCCCGCGACCTCACCGACCCCGCCGCCCTCACCCACGGCTTCTCCGCCGCCTTCCTCGGCGCCGCCGCCCTCGCCCTCCTCGGCGCCCTCACCTCCCTCCTCACCCTCCGCCCCCGCACCCGCTGACCCTCCGCCCGCCGCCCCCGCCACCCGGGCCGTGGCCGATTCCCGGCCGTGGCCCGGCCGCTTCGGCGTAGCCTTCGTGCATGGCAGAGAGCAAGGTCGCGAAGGCCGGGCGGAAGAAGCCCGAGACGCACCTGGGGATGGTGCGGCGGGCCCGGAGGATCAACCGTGAGCTGGCGGAGCTGTACCCGTACGCGCACCCGGAGCTGGACTTCGACGGGCCGTTCCAACTGCTGGTGGCGACGGTGCTGTCGGCGCAGACCACCGACCTGCGGGTGAACCGGACGACGCCGGCGCTGTTCGCGAAGTACCCGACGCCGGAGGACCTCGCGGCGGCCGTCCCGGAGGAGCTGGAGGAGGTCATCCGGCCCACCGGGTTCTTCCGGGCGAAGGCGAAGTCGCTGATCGGCCTGTCGATCGCGCTGCGCGACCGCTTCGGCGGCGAGGTGCCGCGCAAGCTGGAGGACCTGGTCACACTGCCGGGCGTGGGCCGCAAGACCGCCAACGTGGTGATCGGGAACGCGTTCGGGGGCGCCGGGATCACCGTCGACACCCACTTCGGGCGCCTCGCCCGCCGCTTCGGCTGGACGGCGGAGGAGGATCCGGAGAAGGTCGAGGCCGACGTGATGGCGATCTTCCCGAAGTCGGAGTGGACGATGCTCTCGCACCGGGTGGTGTTCCACGGCCGCCGGGTCTGCCACGCCCGCAGGCCCGCCTGCGGGGCGTGCCCGATCGCGCCGCTGTGCCCGTCGTACGGCACCGGGGAGACCGACCCGGAGGCGGCCCGCAAGCTGCTGAAGTACGAGCTGGCGGGGCAGCCCGGCCAGCGCCTGCGCCCTCCGGCGGACTTCCCGGGGGAGGCCGCGGCCCGCGACGAGCTCGCCGCCGGGCACCCGCTGCCGGACACCGACCCGCAGGCCCTGCCGCCGATGAAGGCCGCGAAGCCCGCGGGGGAGACCTCATGACGACGCCGCAGCCCGCGCTGGTCCGGGACGGTCTGCCGCCGTGGCTGCTGCCGGTGCGGGACGCGGCCGAGCGGGCGGTGCCGGAGCAGCTGAGCCGGTTCCTGCCGCCCGCCGAGGGCGGCCGCCCGTCGGCGGTGCTGGTGCTGTTCGGCGAGGGCCCGGCAGGGCCGGACCTGCTGCTGATCGAGCGGGCCCGCAGCCTGCGCTCGCACGCGGGCCAGCCGTCCTTCCCGGGCGGCGCGCTGGACCCGGAGGACGGCGACCCGGCAGGCAGCGGCCCGCTCGCGGCGGCGCTGCGCGAGGCCGTCGAGGAGACCGGCCTGGACGCGTCGGGCGTACAGCTGTTCGCCCGGCTCCCGGCCCTGTACATCCCGGTCAGCGGGTTCGTGGTGACGCCGGTGCTGGGCTGGTGGCGCCGGGAGTCGCCGGTCGCGGTGGTCGACCCGGCGGAGACCGGCGCGGTGTTCCGGGTGCCGCTGGCCGAGCTGACCGATCCGGCGAACCGGGCGAAGCTGCGCCACCCGTCGGGGTTCACCGGGCCCGCGTTCGAGGTGGCGGGCCGCCTGGTGTGGGGGTTCACCGCGGGGGTGATCGACCGGGTGCTGCACTTCAGCGGCCTGGAGCGGCCCTGGGACGCCCGGCGGGTGGTGGAGCTCTCCGAGGAGGCCGTCGAACTGTCCCGCCGCAGCGGCTGACCGGCCGGGCGGGGCCGTCAGCGGGGCAGCGGGCCCGTCGTCGACACGGTGCCGCCGTCCTCGTACGTGTCCCAGTCGGTGGTGACCGAACCCGCCGCCGACCCGATCACCCCGAGCACCAGGTAGACCACCAGCAGCGCCTTCGCGGCCCCGGTCAGCACCAGCGGCCGGGTCGCGGAGCGGGGCGGCTCGGAGTCGGCCGGGTCGCCGAACACGGCCTTGGGGTAGGCGGAGGTCAGCATCATCAGGTACGCCTGGAGGCGCATCCAGTAGCGCAGCACCGCCGCGGTGGCCCCGAACAGCGCCTCCGGCATCCGGCCGAGCACCAGCACCACCAGCCAGCTGACGAACGACAGCGCCCACCAGCCGGTCATCAGCAGCCCCTCGACGATCGCGGCGGGGACCGCCAGCAGCAGCCGGAAGAACACCGCGAGCCGGTTCAGCGGCCCGCCGGGGCGCAGTTCGATCCGGACGGGGTGGTCCGGGGCGTCGAACCGGAACGGCGGGTAGCGGTCGGTCAGCAGCAGCGAGGAGGCGTGCACCCGGGTCGCGTAGCCGAGGTAGCCGCTCAGCCAGTCGGCGGCGAAGCGCGGCAGCCGGCCGCCGAACAGCGCGCCGAACCAGCCGATCACCACGACGGCGAACGCGACGATCGACAGCAGCCACAGCACCACGTACTGCGGGACGAGCAGCAGCAGGCGCAGCAGCACGGTGAGCCGGTTCTGCGGGCCGGGCGGGGGCACGTCCAGGGCGGGCCGGAACTCGGTGCGGTCCAGCACGGGGACGTCCCACCTGGGTTGTTCCACGGTTCGGCTCCTGATCGCCGGTCGCACCGGTCGGTGCTGAGCAAAGGTCGGATGCTCAGACCGTCCCAACCGCCGGGGCCGGGCCGCCCGCCGGATTGACCCGATCGGGCGACGGCCGGAGACCGGTGTCCCCCGCCCGGCGGGACGTGGGAGGGTGTTCGGGTGAATGTCCTGGATCTGCTGCTGATCGCCGCCGCGCTCGGCTTCGCCGTGTCCGGTTATCGGCAGGGGTTCGTGGTCGGCGTGCTCTCGGTGCTGGGTTTCCTCGGCGGGGGCCTGGTCGCCGTCCAACTGCTGCCGCTGCTGCTGCGCCACCTCTCGCCGGGCACCACCGCCTCGGTGGTGGCGGTGGTGGTGGTGATCGTGCTGGCCGCGGTCGGGCAGGCGGTCACCACGCACTTCGGGTGGAAGCTGCGCGGCCGGATCGGCCGGAACAAGGTGAAGACCCTGGACGCGGTCGGCGGCTCGCTGGTGAACGTGCTGTCGATGCTGCTGGTGGCCTGGCTGATCGGTTCGGCGCTGGCGGGCACCTCGATGCCGACCGTCTCCAAGCAGGTGCGCAGCTCGAAGATCCTGGGCACGGTGCAGGAGGCGCTGCCCGACGACGCCCCGAACTGGTTCTCCGACCTCAGCCAGGACCTGGCCCGCAACGGCTTCCCGCAGGTGTTCAACCCGTTCGAGCAGGAGCCGATCACCGAGGTGGAGCCGCCCGACCCGGCGCTGGCCAACAGCCCGGGGGTGCTGCGGGCGAAGGGCTCGCTGGTGAAGGTGCTGGGCACCGCGACCTCCTGCGGCAAGACCCTGGAGGGCTCCGGTTTCGTGTTCGCCCCGCACCGGGTGATGACCAACGCCCACGTGGTCGGCGGCGTCGACGAGCCGACCGTGCAGATCGGCGGCGCGGGCCAGCTCTACGACGCGACGGTGGTCCGCTACGACTGGCAGCGCGACATCGCGGTGCTGGACGTCCCGAAGCTGAACGCCCCGCCGCTGGCCTTCGCGGGCGAGGCCCGGTCCAACGACTCGGCGATCGTCGCGGGCTTCCCCGAGAACGGCGCGTTCAACGTGCAGCCCGCCCGCATCCGCGGCCGGATCCAGGCCAACGGCCCGGACATCTACCACCGCGGCCAGGTCGTCCGGGACGTCTACTCGGTGCGCTCGCTGGTCCGCCAGGGCAACAGTGGCGGCCCGCTGCTCACCCCGGACGGCCAGGTGTACGGGGTGGTGTTCGCCAAGTCGCTGGACAGCTCCGACACCGGCTACGTGCTGACCGCCGCCGAGGTGAAGGAGGACGTCGTGCAGGGCTCCGCCGCCACCGGGAAGGTCAGCACCGAGGGCTGCGCGCTGTGACCGCCCGCCCGCCGACCACACCCTGACGGGCCGTCCGCCGGTGCTGGTAGCGTCGGCCGAGCTCACCCGAACGGCCCAGCCGGGCCGCCATGGACGGGAGCCCCACGGGAGGTCGGACACACGTCATGATGGGTCACTCGCACGCGGTCAGCGGCGCTCTGCTGTTCGCGGCCACCGCGCCGTTCGTACCGCCGCTGATGGGCATGCACCTGCAGCCGGCCGACGTGCTGATGGGCACCGTGCTGTGCGCGGGCGCCGCCCTCCTGCCGGACCTGGACCACCACGACGGCACCATCGCCAACTTCCTCGGGCCGGTCTCCAAGCTGCTGTGCCGCTTCGTCTCCTGGGTCTCCGGCGGCCACCGGCACGCCACCCACTCGCTGCTGTTCGTGGCGCTGATGGGCGGCGGCAGCTGGGCCGGGATCACCTTCCTGGGCCGGTACTTCACCATCGGCCTGACGTTCTTCCTGCTCGCCATGGCGATCAAGGCGCTGCGGCTGCACCCGCCGGGCCACGGCGCCTCGGCCTGGGCGACCGTGGTCGGCCTGGCCGCGCTCGGCACCTTCGGCATGCTCACCTGGCTGCCCAACGCCCCGGGCTGGCTGCCCTACGCGGTGGCCCTGGGCACCCTGGCGCACCTGCTCGGCGACTGCCTGACCAAGCAGGGCTCGCCGCTGCTGTGGCCGCACAAGGAGCGCTACGAGATCGTGCTGATCAAGCGCACCGGCAACGACATGGAGACCAAGATCCTGGTCCCGGTGATGACGGTGGCGACGTTCGGGCTGCTGCTGTGGTCCACCGCGATCTCGCCGTCCGTGCTGAGCTGAGCCGCGCTGGGCTGAGCCGCGCTGAGCTGAGCTGAGCCGAGCCCGCCGGGCGGGCGGACGGCCGGGGCCGGTGGGGAGGTTCCCCACCGGCC
>NZ_JBHUWH010000134.1:0-17337 GCF_042670125.1 Kitasatospora sp. NPDC057198
CCGCAGGACGGGGATCCACCCCTGCCCAGAGAAAGACCGCCATGACCGACAGCAGCTTCACCCTCCACCGCGGCGACGCCCTCACCGTCCTGAAGACTCTCCCCGACGAGAGCGTCAACGCCGTCATCACCGACCCCCCGTACAACAGCGGCGGGCGCACCAGCTCCGAGCGCACCGGCCGCGACGCCCGCGCCAAGTACGTCACCTCCAACTCCGCCCACGACCTGAAGACCTTCCCCGGCGAGAACCGCGACCAGCGCTCCTACCGCTCCTGGCTGACCGAACTGCTCACCGAGGCGTACCGGGCCAGCACCGAGCACGCGGTCGCTGTGGTCTTCTCGGACTGGAGGCAGGAGCCGACCACCAGCGACGCGCTGCAGATGGCCGGCTGGACGTGGCAGGGCACCATCCCGTGGATCAAGCCCGCCTCCCGCCCGCGCAAGGGCGGCTTCAAGCAGTCCGCCGAGTTCGCCCTCTGGGGCGTCAAGGGCACCCTCGACCACTCCCGGGCCCTCTACCTGCCCGGCCACTTCACCGCGTCCCAGCCCCGCAAGGACCGCGTCCACATCACCCAGAAGCCGCTGGAGGTCATGCAGCAGATCGTCCGGATCTGCCCCGAGGGCGGCACCGTCCTCGACCCCTTCACCGGCAGCGGCTCCACCGGCATCGCCGCCCTGCGCGAAGGCCGCAACTTCGTCGGCGTCGAACTCTCCCCCCACTACGCCGACATCGCCGAACAGCGCCTGCGCGCCGAACTCACCCAGGACGACTTCGTCCTCGCCGGACCGGAGGCATGAGCATGAGAACCCCCGGAACCCCCAGCAGCCGCAGACGTGAAAGGGCGGCCGGAGCACCACGCTCCGGCCGCCCTCGCCGTCTGGCCGGTCAGACCTCCTGGACCGTCCGCTCGATCAGCACCGCCGCCTTCGCCAAGTCCGCCGGCGAGGCGATCCGCACCTCCAGGTCACCGGTGCCCAGGTGGCCGATCCCGCGCATGTCGCGCGTGAACCCCTCCTCCAGCTCCACCGTGTCCGGGTCCAACGGCAGGTACACCAGCATTGCCCGGTGCTGGGGGGACGGCCGGAAGACCACCGACGCCACGTTCCGCAGCCGCCGGTAGGCCACGTAGTGCTTGAGCTGCACCGTCTCCACCTCGCCCGACGCGGTCAACACCTCGTCCAGCTCCCCGTACAGCTCCCGCAGGCACTCCGGCACCTCCACCGAAGTCGGCACCACGGCCGCCTCGACGACCTCCGCCGCCACTGCCGCGGGCGCGCTCGTCTGGCGCCGGGCCGGCGCGCTGGTAGGGGCGACGACCGGCTCGACCAACTGCAGGCTCAGCAGCCCGCCGTCGAAGACCCGGTAGCGCACCAGCTCGATCGGCCAGCGCCGACCCAGCTCGCCGACCGTCACCCGGTCGTGCCACGAGTACCCGGCCGCCACACACAGCGCCCGGGGAGAGCGCCAGTCGACCGACTCCACGGCCGCCTCGCCCAGCTTCTCCCGCACCAACGCCTCGAACTCGTGCCGACTGCTCTTCAACCAGGTCAGGTACGACAATGCCTGCGGCACGACCCCGCTGTCGCTGCCCTTCTTGAACTCGACCACCACCGGCACGCCGTTCTCGTCCAGCCCCAGCGAGTCCACCCGCCCCCGGTGCCACGGCCCCGTCGGGTACTCCGACGCCAGGAACCGGATCCCCAGCATCCGCTCCATCCCGGCCTCCACCCGGCGCTGCAGCTCCACCTCCAGCGCCACCGTCGAGCCCCGCAGCTCCACCTCCCGGCCGTCCGCCCCGAGTCGGAACACCTTCAAGTCGCTCACCCAGCGGCCCCCTTCGTACGAGCGTGCGAAGAGGCCAATCGAAAACGGCGGCCCCGTATTCCGGATGTGGTGGGCTGATGGTTGCCTACCCGATCAAGACAGGCTGACTTGAGGTAGGGGTGAGTACGCAGCTACATGGTCACCCGACGCGTGTAGTTGGGCAATCTGCTTCACTGGTGACCTCGAGTTCTGTTGAGTCATCATCGTCGGCCGGTTCTGTCCTGGCCGATCTCGGTCAAAGGCGCCAAGCCGGACGGTGTGATTGCCAGGATGCTGCGCTATGGTCTGACCAGCGCTGATGCATTAACGGAGAGTTCCTGCAAAAGGGCTCAGTACAAGCTTACGGGGATGGCCTCTGACCTGTGACTTTACCCTCGGGTCGTCATCAACCCTGGAGGGTTGGGAACGGTCAGCATGTCCGACGCTCTCCGCGTGATCGCCGCGTCGTCATCAACCCTGGAGGGTTGGGAACAGCACTTCGCACGTCCCCGCCGGGGCGTCCCACCACGTCGTCATCAACCCTGGAGGGTTGGGAACGTGGACCAGGCGATCAGGAAGACGTCCACGTCCGCGAGTCGTCATCAACCCTGGAGGGTTGGGAACGCGAAGCTGACGCGCTCTACGGCGTCAGTTCCCCGTCGTCATCAACCCTGGAGGGTTGGGAACGCCCGGTCAGCCTCCACCCGGGCGTTCACCTCCTCCGTCGTCATCAACCCTGGAGGGTTGGGAACGCGACGCAGCCGAACTACTCGGCGGTGCTGTTCGAGTCGTCATCAACCCTGGAGGGTTGGGAACGCGGCGAGCCGACCACCGCGGCGGCCGCCCCGCCCGCGTCGTCATCAACCCTGGAGGGTTGGGAACAGCGAGCGTAGCTCGATTTCGAGCACGGCCAACGCGGTCGTCATCAACCCTGGAGGGTTGGGAACCTGGCAGCGGAGTACGTGGAGGTGCACGGCCACCAGTCGTCATCAACCCTGGAGGGTTGGGAACCCGCCCTGCCCTGGGGGTCCGGGGGCCCGCGCAGGTCGTCATCAACCCTGGAGGGTTGGGAACCGGCCACGCTGCCCCGGCGCGGCGCCACCTTCTTCGGTCGTCATCAACCCTGGAGGGTTGGGAACCGGTGGCGCGCAGGTCCGGGCGGTCGATGTACGCCCGTCGTCATCAACCCTGGAGGGTTGGGAACACCTACCCCCGCGTACCCCGCCGCGCCCGGCCTCCGGTCGTCATCAACCCTGGAGGGTTGGGAACGCCGCAGTCTCGGACTGGGCGACCGCGCGGGACGCCGTCGTCATCAACCCTGGAGGGTTGGGAACCTGGGCGAGACGACGCCCGAGCAGCGACAGCAGGCCGTCGTCATCAACCCTGGAGGGTTGGGAACGTACACCGGGTGCGTGTAGGTGATCATCCCGCGCTCGTCGTCATCAACCCTGGAGGGTTGGGAACACGGTAGGACTATGGGCCTGACACACTTACACACTCGTCGTCATCAACCCTGGAGGGTTGGGAACGACGGAGAGTCGACTCTTGGCCATGCCTCACCCACCTGTCGTCATCAACCCTGGAGGGTTGGGAACGTGGGGTCCCATTCGATGTGGAGGCCGGCCCAGTCGTCGTCATCAACCCTGGAGGGTTGGGAACCCGACCGCCCCGCGAAGGGATGGTTCCACCCCCGCCGTCGTCATCAACCCTGGAGGGTTGGGAACCCCGACGGCGAGGCGGCCATCATGCTGGCCAGCACGTCGTCATCAACCCTGGAGGGTTGGGAACGGCCCGTAGAAGTTGCGGGTCAGGCCGAACATGTCGAGTCGTCATCAACCCTGGAGGGTTGGGAACTCAACACCACCGACTCCAACTGGCAGGCCGCCACACGTCGTCATCAACCTTGGAGGGTTGGGAACCCGTGGGCGAGGATGCTCGCCTTCGTGCTGTGGGAGGCCGTCATCAACTCTCCGGGGTTGCTGACGGCCAGGATCTTGATGTGTCGGGGGGATACAGGCTGAAGCAGTCAGGTAAGACGTGGGTGAGGGCTGCAGTGACTGTCCGGTAGTGCATTGTCCCTGCTCAGGCGCTTTTAGGACGGCGTGATGCCACGGGGGAAGCTGTTCGTGTTGCAGGCAGCCAGTTCGGCTACCTGCGTGCGCGTCCATACCACGTAACGCTGAGTAGCGAGATCAACTGTGGCGAATTGCATGATCGACGTTTCCTGCCCATCTATGCTGCGCCGCAGGCGAGTTGTTGCTGTTTCCATGTGTCTTCGGGAGGGTGCCTTGCGGGTGAGGGTCGATGTGGTGCCGAATTCGCCGACGGTGAGGTGGAAGGACGTACACGGCGCGGCACGCGGCGTGGTGTATCGCCTGATCGAGGCGCAGGATGCTTCGTTGGCAAGGGAGTTGCACGACAAGGGGTGGCGCGGGAAGTCGTTGAAGCCGGTCGGTGTGGCGGGGCCGCTGTTCGTGGGGGCGTCGCCGCGCAAGGGGGTGTTCACGACGTCGCGGGACGGCTCGGTGTGGTTCGGATCGCCGGTGCCGGAGATCGCCTCCGTGCTGGTGAGGTCGCTTGCCTCCTGTAGTGAACTCGACTGGGGAGCAACGCGGTTGTCGGTGCGCGGTATTGCTCTGGAGAGTGGCTTCCCGGGGCCGGCAGGGGAGAGCTTGGTGGAGTTGGAGACGCTCACTCCGGTGGTGATCAAGCACGAGAGCCGTAATCTGCTGCCCAGTGACGAGTACTTCGCGGAGCGGCTTTCACACAATCTTGCCCACAAGGCAGACCTGTTGGGCCTGCCGGCGCCGCGAGGGCTGCGGGTGCTGGAGGCGGGACCGCGGCGGAGGTTCGCGGTGCGGGGGGCTCCGCGGATCGGTGCAAAGGTGCGGGTCGAGTTGGAAGCAGATGCGCGGTTCGTGGAGGCGCTCAGGTCGTGGGGGATGGGGCTGGACACCATCCAGGGCTTCGGGTGGATCAAGTGAGTGTACTGACCGTCTCGGGTCATCCCCTGCAGCGGGCGGGCGCGTGGGCGGTGGCGATTCTTGCCAACTGTCGGACTCCCGAAGAGGTGGGCCAGGGCAACCTGGACGCTGTGGTGGCGATGCTGGTGGCGGACGTGGTCGCCGCGGCGACGGCGCCGAAGGACGCGAGTCGCTACGACTGGTGGAAGGTGCTGTTCGCGCTCTACCCCAATTCGAAGGCCACGCACAGCAAGCGCCCGTCCGACGCGCAGGTGCTCAGGCCCGCTGTCGAGGAGTTGTTCGCCCCGGACGCGGACGCCGAAGGTGGGCCCTCGTGGCCGTGCACGTTCTGCGCCGCGCCGTCCGCAGTGGTGTGGTCGAAGTCGAACCTTCCGTTGTTCGACACCAGCAAGGCGCTGAACAACCTGCCGCCGAAGCTGGCGGGGTGGCCGGTGTGCCGGGGGTGCCGGGTCGCGATGTGGGCGCTGCCCTACGGGGCGTGGGTGACGGCGGGGTCCGCGACCGTGTTGTCGTGTGAATCCCCGGATGCGGAGCGGAAGTTCGCCCGGTGCAACGTCCGCCGGGCCCGGAAGGTGATGCAGACCGGCTTCAACGGTTTGCAGGCCGGGGCGAAGCCCGAGGCCGTAGTGCTGGCCGCGCTGCGGGGTGCGGGCAGTGGGTTGTGCGCGAGCACGTTGTGGAGTTTCAAGAACGACAACCAGGAGCCGTGGCTGCGGGTGACCCGTACCCGGCGGGCCGTGCCGGTGTTCCTGGAGAGGGTGGACGGCAACGCACCGCTGCGACGGGGCTGGCGGCTGTTGTGCCGCTCGCTGGACCGGTACGACCCGGAGGCGGGGCGGGTTGTCGGCGGTCAGGGCGCGGCGGCACGGCTTTTGTTCGAAGCGGAGGACGGCCGGAGCCGCCCGCTGCTGGGGCAGGTGCACCGTCTCCTGTCGGGCACCGACGAGACGTGGTCGCTGAGCGACCGCCGGGCGCTTGGCGCGCTCGCCACCGCATACGCGAAGGAGGTCTTCGGAATGGACGTGGACGTGGAGCCCGTGGCGCGGGTCCTGGCCGAGTGGATCGCCCGGGGTAGCAGCCCGCGCGGCCGCCTGGCCGAGTACCGCACCGCCGCGTTGAACGACTACCAGCTCGGGACGCTGCTGGTGCAGGCGCACTTCCGGCTCCAACTCGACGGCGTGGGGACGCAGGTGGCCGGACCGGAGGCGTGGAAGCCTCTGATCGGGCGTCGGCCGAGGGCCTGGGAGCTGCGGATGTTGCTGTTCGCGCGGGTGTGCGAGCTGCTGCAGGAGCGCGGGGTGGCCGTCAGCGCCGATCCGGCGGACACGGACACGGAAGAAGGCAGTGCGGAGGAGGACCGTCCGGTCTTTCCCGCGGCGGACGACGAGTACGACGGCTACGACACGTACGAGACGGAAAGGGTCTGAGATGGCTTACCTGGCAGGGACGATGGTGCTGGCGGTGCGCGCCGGTGCGCCGAACAACGGGCGCGGTGAGGACACGACGGCGCGGGTGAAGTTCGCGCAGATGCGTGACGGCCGGCACCCGTACGTGTCGGCGCAGGCCGCGCGCCGCTGGATCCGGGAGACGATGGTCGAGCTCGGAACGGTGCCCTCACCGGTGACCCGGGTCGGCAAGGCCCAGAACAAGGCGCAGAAGGCGAACACGGCGGCCGACCCGATCCAGTTCGTCGACGACGACCTGTTCGGCTACATGAAGGCCGGCGCGAAGAAGGACGACTCGGCGACGACACTGCGCGACAGCCCGTTCATGCTGGGGACGCTGCTGTCGGCGGAGCCGGTGCGGATCACCTCGGACTTCGGCGTGATGTCGCGCGGCGTGCCGGAGCCGGTGCTGCACGGGCACGAGTTCTACTCCGCGGACCTGGTGGCGCCGTTCCTGCTGGACGTCCCGCGGATCGGGACGTTCACGATGCCGAGCGCGGACGGGGCGGGGCGGCCGAACTACCTGACGCAGGAGCAGGCGTTGCAGTTCGCCGACGCCCTCGCGGTGGGCGCCACCACCGCGGAGTTCCGCGGTCAGGCGGCGGTACGGCTGCCGATCGAGGAGCGGCGGCGGCGGGCCTCGCTGCTGCCGGGGGCGATCGCGAACCTGAGCGGCGGTGCGAAGCAGGCCCTGCACTACGGCGACCGGGTGCCGGCGCTGATGGTGATGGCCCCGTTCGCCGGAGGCGTCAACCCGTTCGGACACCTCATCGACAGCGACCCCGACACGGGCGTGCGGATCCGCGGCGACGTGCTGCGCCAGGAGCTCGCTGCCTGGGCGGGGGAGTGGACGCCACCCGTACGCGTCGGCTGGCGGCCCGGCTTCCAGGACCAGGCGCGCGAGGACTTCGAGAAGGAGTGCGAGCAGGAGATCGCCGAGGGCACCGTCGTCGTCGACCACCCCCGCACGATCCTGCTGCAGCTTGCTGCCGACCTGAACGAGGGCCGCCTGGACGGCTGGTTCGACGACCCGGCCCGCCCGTGACCACCGCCTCGACCGAGCTGGTGCGGGCGGTACGTGTCGAGCTGTACGCACCGATCGCCTCGTTCCGCGACCCGCTGTTCCCCGGCCTGACCCGCTGCCTGCCCGTCCCGCCGCCGTCCACCGTCCGTGGCATGCTCGCCGCGGCGACCGGCGCGACCTGCGAACCGGCGGTGTTCGGGATGGCTGCGTGGGCCGAGGGCCACGGCACCGACACCGAGACCTACCACCCGGTGGCCGCCGACGGCAGCCAGCCCGCGATCGGCGGACGCGTACGCTTCGGCAAAGGCGGCGCCACCGCCAAGGACCGGCCCTTCCTCGCCGGCGTCCACCTCACCCTGTGGCTGCCCGGCCCCGACGGCGCCCGCCTCGCCGCCGCCCTGCGCCGCCCCGTGCACGCACTGCGCCTGGGCCGCTCCCAGGACCTCGTCCATCCCGTCGCCGCCACCGAGGTAACCCTGCTGCCCGCCACGACCGCGCTCGTCGGCCACGCGCTGGCCCCGTCTGGCGGCCACGACCTGCCGCAGGCCCACGTCCACCGCCTCGCGTGCACCACCTCCACCGACCGCCTCACCACCGTCTGGGCCGACCACCTGTGGTGCGACGAACCCGCCACCCGGCCGACACCGGTATGCGGCGCCCACCGCGAAGCACCCGCCCACGACCAGCACCCCGAGGACACCCAGGCCGTATGGCTCCTGACCCCCTGACCTCCACCGCCGTCCGGCTGCGACGGCGCGCCCTGACCGACCTGCGCGCCAAATCCCGCCCCGTTCACGACCCCGAACGCCTCACCGCCCACCTGCGTACCGTCCACCAGACGGTCGCCCAGCTCGAAGCCCGCATCGCGCACGCCGGGGTCATTGCCACCGATCCACCCTTCTGGGACTTGGTCCGGGCCGCCGCGCTGCTCCACGACGCGGGGAAGATCGCCGAAGGCTTCCAGCGCCAGGTACTGCCCGGCGGCGAGCCGTGGGGCGAGCGCCACGAAGTGCTCTCCCTCGCCTACGTCGACCTGCTCGCACCTGCCACCGGATGGACGGGCGAGGAGCGGCTGCTGGTGGCGACGCTGGTCGCCAGCCACCACCGGCCCCTGTTCAGCCAGAACACCGTCGCTGGCGCCAAACCGGCACTGGATCACCTCTACAACCGGCGAACCGACTGGCAGCAGGCGTTCGGGGTCCTTCCGACACCGGAGACGGGCACCCAGGTCCCGCGCGGGCTCCACCAGGAACTCCTCGCCTGGCTGGCCGGGTTCCTCGCCACCGACCCGCCGCTGCCCGCCCCCGGCGCCCCCACCCTCGCTGACCGGGCCAGTCGGTTGCTGGACGAGGTCTTCACCGCCTGGCGCGGCGAGCAGGACCCGGACCGCGGCCTGCTCGCCGTTCTCGCTCAAGGCGCCCTCACCCTCGCCGACCACGCCGGCTCCGCCCACGCCCGCCTGCAGACGCACGTTCCGCTGCCCGCCGACTACCTGGAACGCCTCCCCTTCATCCCGCACCGCCACCAGCGCGAGGCCGCCGCCACCGACGGGCACCTGGTGCTCACCGCTTACACCGGCAGCGGCAAGACCGAGAGCGGACTCGCTTGGGCGGCGCGGCAGTTGGAGACGATGCCAGGCATGCCCAGGGTCGTCTGGACCCTCCCGTACCGGGCCTCCCTGAACGCGGCCCGCCACCGCCTCGAACGCGACCTGGCCTACGGCGTGACCCCCGACATCGGACTGCTCCACGGCGCCGTCGCCCGCACCCTGCTCACTGAGGCACTCGCCGACGACTGCGCCCCCACGAAGCAGGACGCCCGCAAGGCCCGCGCCCGCGCGAACGTGATGCGCCTGTTCACCCAGCGCCTGCGCGTCGCCACCCCGCACCAGCTCCTCGCCGGTGCGCTGGCCGGCCCCGTCCACTCCTCCCTGCTGCTCGAACAGGCCAACTCCCTCTTCATCCTGGACGAGTTGCACGCCTACGACCCGGAGATCTTCGGCCGCCTGTGCGCCGCGATGCGTCTGTGGGAGCAGCTCGGCAGCCGCATCGCGATCCTGTCCGCCACTCTCGCCCAACCGCTGCGCGCTCTCATCGACGACACCCTCCACGGCGAGGTCACCTCCTGTCAGGCCGAGCCGGGCACCGCGCCCGTCCGGCACCGCCTGGTCGTTGACGGTCTCCCTCTCACCGACCCCGCGAGCATCGAGCGCCTCCGCAGTTGGCTCGCGGACGGCCACAGCGTCCTGGTGGTGGTCAACACCGTCGCCACCGCGCAGAGGCTGTTCGGAGAGCTCGTGGACGAAGTCTGGGCCGCCTGTCCGGATGACGAGGACGCGGCGATCCTGCTGCACTCCCGGTTCAAGAACCGCGACCGCGACACCCTCGAGAACCGCCTGCTGGAACGCCACCCCGAGCGCAAGCCAGGCCGGCCGCGGCGCCCGGGCGGGCTGGTGGTGGCCACCCAGACCGTCGAAGTGTCCCTCCAACTCGACTTCGACCGCGGCGCGGTGGAGAACGCCCCCGTCGAGGCCGTAGCCCAGCGCGCCGGCCGGGTCAACCGCCGCGGACTGCACCCCGACGGCGCCGTTGAGTTCCGCGTCCACCGCCCCGCCAGCCACCGCCCCTACGAACAGGCCGCCGTCGAAGCCGCCTGGCAGGCCCTGACCACCCTCGCCGCCGAAGGCGCCACCACGCTCAGCGAACAGGACATCGACCGCCTCCTCCACCTCGCCTACGACACCGACTGGGGCCGCGACTGGGAGAAGCGCGCCCGCGCCGCCCGCGACGGCTTCACCGACGAGTTCCTCACCTTCGACGAGCCGTTCCTCGACCGCTCCGAGTTGAAGCTCGGTGAACGCTTCGACACCGTCGAAGTCCTGCACCGCGAGGACGAGCAGGAGTACCGCGACCTCATCCGCGGGAAGAACGGTGATCCGCTGCTGGCGGCCGGGCTGCTCATCCCGCTTCGCTACGGGCAGTTGAAGACCCACAAGGCCGCCTACGACCGCAGCCTGCACCTGTTCGTGATTGACGGCGAGTACGACACCGTCCTGGGCCTGCGCCCGCCGATCGAAAGGGACACCGTCCTGTGAGGCCCGTCCCCTTCGACCCCGTCCAGGACGAACACGGCCTCGGCGGCGTCCACATCAAGTACCTGCGCCACTGCCCCCGCCAACTCTGGCTCTACATGCGCGGATACCGTCCAGAAGCCGGCAGCGACCTCGTCGCCTTCGGCGAAGCCGTCGACGACACCACCTTCACCCGCCGCCGCGACATCGACCTCGGCGAAGCCCGCATCGACTGGGTCACCACCGGAGCCGTCGTCCACGAGACCAAATCCTCCCGCGCCCACTCACCCGCGCACGACGCCCAGGTCCGCCACTACTGCCTCCTGTTGGAACGGCGAGGGGTGAACGTGCGCGGCGGCGTCATCCACTACCCCCTCACCCGGCGCACCGTCGACGTGCCCTGGAACGACGACGCCCGCGACCAGGCAGAGGACACCGAAGCCGAAGCCCGCGCCGTCATCGCCGCCACCACACCGCCCGAACGCCTCGACCGTGCAGCCTGCCGCGGCTGCTCCTACCTCGACTACTGCTGGGGAACCTGATGCCCGCCATTGGCCGCACCTACTGGCTCACCGAACCCTGCCGCATCCGCCGCGAGGACAACAGCATCCGCATCGAACGTCCCGACGGCGACCCCGTCCGCCTCCCCATCACCGACATCCGCGACCTCGTCGCCTTCGACCACATCGACGTCAACACCTCCGCTCTCTCCCTCCTCGGTCGGCACAACGTCACCCTCCACGTCCTCGACCACTACGGCAACCACACCGGGCACTTCGCCCCCACCGAAAGCATGTCCTCCGCCCCCGTGCTGCGCCGCCAAGTCCATCTCGCCACCGACCCCGACCACTACCTCCCCATCGCCCGTTCCTTGTTGCTCGCCACCGCCGAAAACCTCCGCTGGGTCCTCGACAACGACCACCTCGACCCCGCCCTGGCCACCCTGCGCGACAACCTCCCCAACTGCCACGACACCAACCAACTCATGGGCCAGGAAGGCAACTTCCGCCGCACCGCCTGGGCCGCCCTCGACACCCAACTCCCCACCTGGCTACGCCTCAACGGCCGCACCCGCCGCCCACCCACCAACGCCGGCAACGCCTTCATCAGCTACCTCAACTCCATCACCTACGCCCGCGTCCTCACCGCCCTGCGCTCCACCCCCCTCCACCCCGCCATCGCCTTCCTCCACGCCGACACCGACCGCCGCCGCAACACCCTCGCCCTCGACCTTGCCGAACCCTTCAAACCCCTCCTCGCCGAACGCCTCCTCCTGCGTTGCGCGCACCAGAAGACCCTGAAGCCCAGCGACTTCGAGACTGGTGTCGACCGGGCCTCCCTCAGCGCCGCCGGCCGCAAGAAGATCGCCGCCCTCGTCCGCGACGAACTCGCCACCACCGTCCACCACCGCGGCCTCAAGCGGAAGGTCAGCTACGAGGAACTCATCCACCTCGAAGCCCTCAAACTCGTCCGCCTCTGCCTCGAAGACACTCCCTACAAGCCCTTCCGCCCCTGGTGGTAACCCCGAATCATGTTCGTCATCCTCGTCTACGACACCGCCGCCGAACGCAACCCCAAAGTCCTCAAGACCTGCCGCAAATACCTCCACTGGACCCAGCGCAGCGTCTTCCAGGGCGAACTCACCCCCGCCCAGTACCGCGCCCTCACCAACGCCCTCGAAACCGTCATCGATCACACCTACGACAGCATCGTCACCTACACCACCCGCTCCCCGGACTACATCCAGAGCGCCACCATCGGCGTCACACTCGGCGGCCCCGGAGATATCCTCTGACCAGCACTGATGCACTACCGGCCAACCCCTGCAAAAAGCTCCGCCAGCCGCTTGCAGGGGTATCGTTTGACCTGCGACTTTACCCTCGGGCCGTCATCAACCCTGGAGGGTTGGGAACGAAGGGCGACGTCCGTCCCTGGGTCCAGGAGCAGAGCCGTCATCAACCCTGGAGGGTTGGGAACCCGCATTCGCGTTGGGGAGGGCACCGAGGCCCTCCCGCCGTCATCAACCCTGGAGGGTTGGGAACGCCAGCAGGGCGGTCCGCTGCTCGGCAGCGGCCTCCCGCCGTCATCAACCCTGGAGGGTTGGGAACGCGACTGCACCCGCAGCAGACGGCCCGGGAAGGCGGCCGTCATCAACCCTGGAGGGTTGGGAACTCGTAGACACGGCCAACGGAGAGGCCGGTCGCCGCGGCCGTCATCAACCCTGGAGGGTTGGGAACGGGTCTCCCAGCACGACCTCGCCCGGGTCGCGCACGCCGTCATCAACCCTGGAGGGTTGGGAACTCCTCCGTCTCCGTGGTGATGGTGACGGATCCAGTAGCCGTCATCAACCCTGGAGGGTTGGGAACCTGTGCCCGTTGGTGCCGAGGGCGGAGACGGTGCCGGCCGTCATCAACCCTGGAGGGTTGGGAACGCCCCACCGGGAAGCCGGCCCGGCTGCTGTTCAGCGCCGTCATCAACCCTGGAGGGTTGGGAACGCGCGGGCACCACGGGGTAGCCCCAGCGGGCGGTGCCGTCATCAACCCTGGAGGGTTGGGAACCCGAGTCGCCTCAACCGGCGATCGGCAGCTGGGCTTGCCGTCATCAACCCTGGAGGGTTGGGAACAACAGCAGCCGATGGGAGCGCAGCACCGACTCCAGCGCCGTCATCAACCCTGGAGGGTTGGGAACGCTCCCGGAACCAGACGAGCGGCTCCTCCATCACCAGCCGTCATCAACCCTGGAGGGTTGGGAACACCACCCGGAGGGCGGCGGTGCGCCCGGCCCCGCCGGCCGTCATCAACCCTGGAGGGTTGGGAACCCCCGCCGAAGCCGCTGTTCGCGCCGGAGGTGCCCGGCCGTCATCAACCCTGGAGGGTTGGGAACATCACCTTCAACGGCCTTGCCGCGCCGCCGCAGGACGCCGTCATCAACCCTGGAGGGTTGGGAACGCGGAGGCCGCCAGGCAGACGTCCTGATCGGCCCCGCGCCGTCATCAACCCTGGAGGGTTGGGAACAGGACGGCTCGCAGCGCGTCGCCGGTGGTGCCGTCGCGCCGTCATCAACCCTGGAGGGTTGGGAACCCGAGCTGGAGCAGGAATCCGGAGTCGACGTCCAGCCGTCATCAACCCTGGAGGGTTGGGAACGCGGAGCAGGGCAAGGCACTCATGGCGCCCTCCCACGCCGTCATCAACCCTGGAGGGTTGGGAACTGGCGGCCGGCGCGGACGTGCGGATGGTCGTGCGGGGCCGTCATCAACCCTGGAGGGTTGGGAACTCGATGTCTGCCTTGAACTGCCGCCAGAACGGCGACGCCGTCATCAACCCTGGAGGGTTGGGAACGCAACCTGCTCGAGTTCGGCTCCGCCCACAACCCGCGCCGTCATCAACCCTGGAGGGTTGGGAACGGGAAGCCCTCGGCCTGGACGGAGCCCCGGGCCGGCGCCGTCATCAACCCTGGAGGGTTGGGAACACGACGGGGCCAGCAGGAGGAAAGCGACGAGCCCATGCCGTCATCAACCCTGGAGGGTTGGGAACCAGCGCGGCGCCGATCACACCCGCGGCCCAGCGGGCCGTCATCAACCCTGGAGGGTTGGGAACCTGCTGGGGGGCGGGGGCACGGGGGCGCCGCAGCCGGCCGTCATCAACCCTGGAGGGTTGGGAACCGGTGCTGGGTGTAGGGCTGCTGCTCGAGGCCGCGGGCCGTCATCAACCCTGGAGGGTTGGGAACACCTGGCCGAGGAGGCCGCGAAGTGATCAGCACCCTGCCGTCATCAACCCTGGAGGGTTGGGAACGCGGATGCCAGGGCCACCGCGAGCACCAAGTACGGGGCCGTCATCAACCCTGGAGGGTTGGGAACCGCAGAGCCTGGACCGGGGCGGTGGCGGCGGCCCTGCCGTCATTAACCCTGGAGGGTTGGGAACGAGTACGGCGTCGACCCCACGGCCATCACCGTCATGCCGTCATCAACCCTGGAGGATTGGGAACCGGACGTCCTTCGACACCTACACCCCGGAGTTGCTGGCCGTCATCAACCCTGGAGGGTTGGGAACACTCCAACCCGGTCGTCGACCAGCTCGGCATCCGGACCTACCTGCCGTCATCAACCCTGGAGGGTTGGGAACAGCAGCACCTTCTGGAGACCCCCGCGGACGCGACCTGCCGTCATCAACCCTGGAGGGTTGGGAACCCGTCTCCTGCGCGGTGCGCGGCCTGCCCGCCGCGTGCCGTCATCAACCCTGGAGGGTTGGGAACGTGAGGTGCTGGCGGAGCTGGGTGGTGGCGGCGTGCCGTCATCAACCCTGGAGGGTTGGGAACACATCAGCGCCCTGCGGGCCCGCGGCCCCGACGTGGGCCGTCATCAACCCTGGAGGGTTGGGAACCCGACCTGGAGTCGGGCGAGTACGACGACGGCGAGCCGTCATCAACCCTGGAGGGTTGGGAACGCGTCCAGGCGGCGGCGGCACTCCTCGGGTGTCTGCCGTCATCAACCCTGGAGGGTTGGGAACCCGGGGCGCGGTTCGTAGTGGGCGCGGCCTCCGGCGGCCGTCATCAACCCTGGAGGGTTGGGAAGACGCCGCCGAGCTGGCGGACCTCCGCGCGCACGGGCCGTCATCAACCCTGGAGGGTTGGGAACATCAGGCGGGCAACTTCGCCGCGAGAGCTGGGCCGATGCCGTCATCAACCCTGGAGGGTTGGGAACACTGCTGGACGCGCAGCAGACGGCCGGGGAAGACGGGCCGTCATCAACCCTGGAGGATTGGGAACCGGCGCCGACCAGGATCAGGTTGCTGGGCAGCAACTGGCCGTCATCAACCCTAGAGGGTTGGAAACAGGAGTTGCGCGCGGCCCTACTCGGGCTCGCCAACGGGCCGTCATCAACCCTGGAGGGTTGGAAACTAGGCGACGGTGAACGGCGCGGGCGGTAGGAAGTCGGCCTTCATCAACCCTGTAGGGTTGGGAATGCGCTCAATTTCAGCGCCGACCTGTCCGCTGAAGGCGGCCGTCATCGGTACGGCGGGAGACGGTCGTCTTGGTGAGGCATGTTGTGTTGTCGGGTTGGAGGCGGATGGTGCGGTGGAGGGGTGTCAGCCGACTTGGCCGGCCATGTCGGTGTTGAGGTCCTGGACGCCGCAGGCGAGTCCGCGGAAATGCCATGGGGCGGGCCCTCGAGGGCTGTGGACACTTTTGGGTAGGGCGAAGTCTGGTGTCTTCGCCGCAGGCTCGATCGCCGGTGCGTCGATCGAGCCGGTCTTCTGGCGAGTCTGCCGCCTGGCCCGACAGGGCGTCGCAAGAAGTTGACGGCTAGTCAGTAAAGTCAGCAAAAGGTCAGCATTCATCCACCCGGACCCTGCAGAACACGCCTATAGATGGCAAGCGGCAGGCCGGCCGCTGCTACCCTCGAGGCCCTTGCCGACGACGTTCGTCAGTGCTGGAGCCCTTGCCGGAGGCGGTCGTGGAGCGCCCGTTCGGCTCCGGTGGAGGTGACCACCCCAGCCACGGGTTTCCGCAGTTCAGGTGTGGTTTCCGCGAGCCTTGAGGGCTATGTTCGGCACCTCCGGCGCGGGCAGCCGCTTACCCGGGTAGCTCCGCACCTTGCCGGAACCGAAGTCCCTTCCCCCAGTCGATCCGTGCTTGTACGATCTCCTCACTGGATCGGTCGATGAAGTTCCAGGACAACTGCACCGTCCACGCCGACCCGTCCTTCCCCGCCGTTCTCGGCGAGCGGATCTCAGTGGGCCACAATGCCGTCCTGCACGGCTGCACGGTCGAGGACGACGTCCTGATCGGCATGGGCGCCACCGTCCTCAACGGCGCCCGGATCGGGGCGGGTTCGCTGGTCGCGGCGGCGCCGTCGTCCCGCAGGGCATGCAGGTGCCGCCCGGCTCCCTGGTCGCGGGCGTCCCCGCGAAGGTGAAGCGCGAGCTCACCGAGGAGGAGCGCGCCGGGATCCGCGCCAACGGCGAGGGCTACCAGCTGCTTGCCGCCGCCCACGCGAAGGACGTGCCCGGCGCGCACGGCTGAGCGGCGCGCACGGCCGAGCGGCGCGGAAGTCGGGCGGTACGGAAACCGCACGGTACGGAAGCCGGGCGGTACGGAAGTCGGGCGGCCGGGCGGTTTCGGGCGACGGAGCCGGTGGTGCCGAGACCGGGGTGCGCCGTGGTCGGCGCGGCCAGGGGCCACGCCGACCACGGTCCTGGCCGTGTCGGGCTCCGACTCCGGTGCGCGGCCGCCCCGTTCGGGCTGCTCCGACCGTTCGAGGGCGGCCGCGCACTCCTCGTGCGTCCACTCGCCGCAGCCCGGCTGCTCCAGGGCGCGGGGAGGCCGACGGCGGGGCCGCGACGGATTCCGTCGAGCGGCGGGCCGTCCCGTCCGGCTACGGTGCAGCGGTGATCAGCAACGACCAGCCCGGCTCGGCCCGGCTCGCCACCCCCGCCGACCTCGACGCCGTGGTCTCCACCCTGACCAGCGCGTTCTTCCACGACCCGCTCTGGGGCCCGGCCTTCCCCGACCCGTCCCGGCGCGCCCGGCAGGCCGCTGCGATGTGGCGGTTGTACGCGACCTCCGCCCTGCGCTACCCCTGGACCCTGGTCACCCCCGGCGCGGAGGCCGTCGCCGTGTGGATCCCGCCGGGCGGCACCGAACTCACCGCACCGGAGGCCGAAGGTCTGCCGGAGCTGCTCACCGGGGCGGCGGGGCCGGAGGCGGCCCGGGCCATCCTGGCCGTCTACGACCAGTTGGAGGCCGCCCACCCCGGCGTGCCCTGCTTCTACCTCACCCTGCTCGGCGTCCACGACGACCACCGCGGCAAGGGCCTCGGCATGGGCCTGCTCGTCCGCAGCCTGGAGCGGATCGACGCCATCGGCGCCCCGGCCTACCTGGAGTCCTCCAACCCGGCCAACCTCGCCCGCTACCGGAGCGTCGGCTTCACCCCGCGCGAGGAGATCACCACCGCCACCGGCCACGTCGTCACCACCATGTGGCGCCCGGCCCGCTGAGCCCTGTCTCTTATAC
>NZ_JBHUWH010000135.1:0-17177 GCF_042670125.1 Kitasatospora sp. NPDC057198
CTGCTGCTGCGTGCATCGGCTTCTGGTTCTGTCACTGCACGCAGCAGCACGGACACTTCGATGGGCTCCGGCCGTCAGCAGCACGGACCCGCCGTTCCCCGGGCCCCTGATTGTGCATGCTCGTCTGCCGACAGTTCCCCGGGCCGCTGGTGGGGCTCTTCTGCGTGGGACTCTTCCGTTCCGGGATGAGAAAGCGGTGAGATTCCCGGGGCCCGGTCGGCCTTGGCGCGACTGCTTCGAGCTGGGCCGATACCCTTCCCGGACGTCCGGTAGGACTATCGGTTCTCAGGGAACTGAGAACTTCCGGTGGCACCGTGGGCCCCGCACCACCGAAGGAGGGCCCCGTTGACCGCACTTCCCGCCCCCGGCCGGGCCGCGCCCCGCCGCTCCCTGCCCCCGGACGCCGTCCGGCGCGGCGTGCCCGCCCTGGTCGTGCTCGGTGCGCTCGGCGTCCTCGCCCTGTGGTGGGCCGACACCCCGCGGGTGGCCGGCGCCGCCGACTGGCTCACCGGCGCGGGGCGGATCACCGGCCTGCTGGCCGGTTACGCCGCGCCCGTCCTGCTGCTGCTGATGGCCCGGATCCCGCTGCTGGAGCGCGAGGTGGGCGCGGACCGGCTGGCCCGCTGGCACGCGTACGGCGGCCGCTACCTGGTCTCGCTGGTCACCGTGCACGTGCTGACGGTGATCTGGGGCTACGCGCTGACCGACGGGCAGGGCCTGTGGGGCCAGACCGTCGAGATGGTGTTCCACTTCCCCGACATGCTGAAGGCCACCGCCGCGACCCTGCTGCTGCTCGGCACCGGCGCCCTCTCGGCCCGGACCGCCCGCCGCCGGATGGGCTACGAGACCTGGTACTACCTGCACCTGGCCACCTACCTTGCCGTCGCGCTCGGCTTCGCCCACCAGCTCACCACCGGCGCCGAGCTGGCCGACGGCCCGGCGAAGGCCGGCTGGTACCTGCTGTACTTCGGCACTGCCGCCGTCCTGGCGTGGTACCGGCTGCTGACCCCGTACCTGCGCGACCGGCGGCACCGGCTGGAGGTCGCCGAGGTGCGCGCCGAGGGGCCGGGCGTGGTCTCGGTCTTCCTCACCGGCCGGCACCTGGACGAACTGCGGGCCGAGCCGGGGCAGTTCTTCCGGCTGCAGTTCCTCACCCCGCGGCTGCGCTGGGCCGCCAACCCGTACTCGCTCTCCGCTCCCCCGCACCCGCGCTTCCTGCGCTTCACCGTCAAGGCGCTGGGCGCCCACAGCGCGGCGCTCGCCGCGCTCGCCCCCGGCACGAAGGTCCGCGCCGAGGGCCCGTACGGGGCGTTCACCGCGCGGCGGCACCGCGGCGGGCCGGTGCTGCTGCTCGGCGCGGGCGTCGGCGTCACCCCGCTGCGCGCGCTGGCCGAGACGCTGCCCGGCCGGGTCACCCTGGTGCAGCGCGCCCGCCGCCCGAAGGACGTGCTGTTCCGCCGCGAGCTCGCCGCCGTCGCCGCGCAGCGCGGCGTCCGGGTGCACGAACTGCTCGGCGGCCGGGCCGAGGTGGGCGGTCTCGGCGCGGCGCTGGGCCGACTCGTCCCCGACCTGGCCCGGCACGAGGTCTACCTGTGCGGCCCCGAGGAGTTCACCACCGAGGCCGTCGGCGCACTGCGCGCCGCCGGGGTCCGGGCCGACCGCATCCACCACGAGTCCTTCGCCCTCTAGGAGCACCCCGCCATGCGACGCGCCGTCATCACCGCCTCCGCGACCGCCGCCGGGGTCGTCCTGCTGCTCTCCCTCAAGCCCCACGACCCCTCCTCCGCGCACGCCATCTCCGCCTCGAACGCGAACCCGGGCTCCGGCACCAGCACCGGCACCGGCACCGGCACCGACAGCGGCACCGACAGCAGTGCCGGGTCCACCGGCGCCGCGGACACCGCGCAGGGCGGCGGGACCGCGCGGACCGCCACCGGCAGCGCGGTCAACACCCGGTACGGGCCGGTGCAGGTCAAGGTCACCATGGACGGCGGGAGGATCAGCAGGATCGACGTGGTCCAGTACCCCACCCGGGACCGCCGCGACCGGGAGATCAACGAGTCCGCGATACCCGTCCTCAACCAGGAGGCGCTCGCCGCGCAGAGCGCCGACATCGACGTGGTCTCCGGCGCGACGTACACCAGCGACGGCTACACCCGCTCGTTGCAGAGCGCCCTCGACCAGGTGGGAAAGTGACGGCCCGCCACGTCGAGCACGTGATGGGGACGGTCTTCTCCATCGCCGTCCGCGACCCGGGGCCGGAGACCGGCCCGGCCCTCCGGCGGATCGTGGAGCGGCTGCACCGGATCGACGAGGTGTTCTCGACCTACCGGGCGCGGAGCGAGGTCAGCCGGATCGACCGCGGCGAACTCCCCCTCGCGGACGCCGACCCGGAGGTCCGCCTGGTGCTGGAGCGGTGCGCGGAACTCACCGCGGAGACCGGCGGCTACTTCACCGCGCGGCCCGGCGGACGGCTCGACCCCAGCGGCTACGTCAAGGGCTGGGCGGTCGAGGAGGCGTCCCGGATGCTGCGCGAGTCCGGCTCCGCCCAGCACTGCGTCAGCGGCGGCGGGGACGTCCAGACGGCGGGCGGACCGTGGCGGATCGGGATCGCCGACCCGCACCGCGAGCGGGCCGTCGCCCGCGTCGTCACCGGCCACAACCTGGCCGTCGCCACCTCCGGCACCGCGGAGCGCGGCCCGCACATCATCGACCCGCACACCGCCCTGCCCGCGGACTCCTACGCCTCGCTCACCCTGGTCGGCCCCCGCCTCACCCGGGTGGACGCCCTGGCCACCGCGGCGTTCGCCATGGGCGCGCCGCGCGGCCTGCGCTGGCTCGCCGCGAAGGGCCTCCGGGCGCTGGCGATCCACCCGGACGGGCGCCAGGAGACGACGGCCGGCTGGGCCTGAGGAGCGCATTCAGGGGCTCGGGGAACGGCGAGCACGGGTCTGCTGGCGGTTCACTGCCGCCCAGCGCATCGGCTTCTGGTTCTGTTTACGGCACGCAGCAACACGGACACTTCGATGGGCTCCGGCCGTCAGCAGCACGGCCCCGCCGTTCCCCGGGCCCCTGAATGCGCTTCTCGTGTACCCAGGGGGCCGGGGACCCGGTTACTTCTTCTTGCTGCCCGGGATCATGCAGAGGCCCGCGATCACCGCGAAGGCGACGATCGGGAGGGCGACGAACAGGCCCAGGGTCTCGCCGACGCTCAGGCCGGTGCCGGGGTTGTCGCCGTCATCGCGGGTGAGCGCCATGGCGGGCGACGACATGACCATCATCAGCGTGGCCGCCGCGGTGACCGCACCGGCGCGCATTGCGTTCCTCTTGTCCACGTTTCCCAAGGTACCGGCCCCCTACACCGCTCCGCCCGGCGGGGTACGCCTGTCGGCGTGTCCCGCCGGGAGGATGTTCAACGGGGCGAGGGTGGCGGCGATGCCCGCGGTGCCGGGGGCGGCGGCCAGCGCGTCGAGGGTGCGGGGGGTGCCGGCGGAGTCGGCGACCGGGAGGCGCCAGTTGGGGTACTGGTCCCAGGTGCCGGGGAGGTTCTGCGGGCGGGGGTCGCCGACGGTGTCGGGGAGCCAGACGCCGACCAGCTTGGCGGGGGTGGCCAGCAGGTAGGCGTACAGCGCCTCGGGGGTGGCCGGTTCGCCCTCGGCGAGCAGCCCGACCCGGACGAGTTCGCGCTGCCAGTCGGCGAGTTCGGCGGCGGCGGCGTCCTGCTCCTCAGCCAGCGGGCGGGCCAGCAGGCCGAGGCGGTGGCGCAGTTCGACGTGCTCACCGGTGAGCCGGGCGGCGGTGGAGGGCAGGTCGTGGGTGGTGAGGGTGGCCAGGCAGCCGGGGCGCCAGCGCTCGGGGGGCAGCACGGTGCCGTCGGCCTGCCAGTCCCGTTCGAACCAGAGCACGGAGGTGCCGAGCACGCCGTGGTCGGCGAGGCGTTCGCGCACGCCGGGTTCGACGGTGCCGAGGTCCTCGCCGATGACGGCGGCGCCGGCCCGGTGGGCCTCCAGGGCGAGGACGGCGAGCATCGCCTCGGCGTCGTAGCGGACGTAGGTGCCCTCGGTCGGGCGGGCGCCCTCGGGCACCCACCAGAGCCGGAACAGGCCCATCACGTGGTCGATCCGGATCGCGCCGGCGTGCCGGGCGGCGGAGCGGATCAGCTCGGCGAACGGGGCGTACCCGGCCTCGGCGAGGGCGTCGGGGCGCCAGGGCGGCAGGCCCCAGTCCTGGCCGTGGGCGTTGAAGGCGTCCGGCGGGGCGCCGGTGGAGATGCCGGCGGCCAGCACGTCCTGGAGGGCCCAGGCGTCGGCGCCGTCGGGGTGGACGCCGACCGCGAGGTCGTGGATCAGGCCGAGCGGCATGCCGGAGTCGACGGCGGCGCGCTGGGCGGCGCGCAGCTGCTCGTCGACCAGCCAGGCCAGCCAGCGGTGGAACTCGACCCGGTCCTTCAACTCGGCCTTGGTAGCGGCCACTTGGGGGTTGGCGGGGTGGCGCAGGCCCTTCGGCCAGGAGTGCCAGCCGGCGCCGTGCGCCTCGGCCAGCGCGTTCCACACCGCGTACCGCTCCAGCCATTCGCCCTCGCGCCGGACGAACGCCCGGTACGCGGCCTCCCGGCCGATCCCGCGCGGCACGGTGTGCAGCAGTTCGAGGGCCCGGCGCTTGAGCGACCACACGGAGTCCCGGTCGATCAGGGCGTCGTGCTCCAGCACCTCCTCGCGCAGCAGCCGGGCCCGGCGGGCGAGTTCGCGGACCTCCTCGTGCCGGGCGTACTCGGGGACGGCCTCGATCCGCAGGTGCACCGGGTCGGCGAAGCGGCGCGAGGAGGGGCGGTACGGGGACGGGTCGGAGGGGGCGCCGGGCATGCCCGCGTGCAGCGGGTTGATCTGCAGGAAGCCCGCGCCGAGTTCGGCGCCGGCCCACTGGGCGAGCTCCGCGAGGTCGGCCAAGTCGCCCATGCCCCAGGACTGTTCGCTCAGCACGGAGTACAGCTGGGCGAGGAAGCCCCAGCTGCGCCGCTGCGGTTCGGGGATCCGCGGCGGGGCGACCACCAGCGCGGCGCGGGCGGTGCGCCCGTCCGCCCGGACGTCCAGCGCGTGCCGGCCGAGCGGCAGGTCCTCGGGCAGCCAGTGCGCGTGCTCGACCGTCAACTCCCAGGCGGCGCCGCCCTGTTCCAGCTCGATCCGGACCTCGGCCCCGGCCGGCAGGTCGAGCGCGGTGCGCCGCCCCTGCCAGGCGACCACGGTCGGCGGCAGCAGGCGCCGGGCGGCCTCCTCGCGGTGCCGCTCCAGCGCCTTCGCGGCCAGCTCCGGCGTTCCGGCGTCGACCCCGAGCGCGGCCAGCACGGCGGTCAGCGTGCGCGCCCCGACCTGCACCGGGCCGGCCCCGGCGTCGTAGCGGGTGTCCACCCCGTGGGCGTCCGCGAGCGCCGTCAACTCCGGTGGGGCGGGCGGGTTGTCCTCCGCCGGCACCTGTTCGAATCCCGCTTGGTCCCGGTCAAGGTATGCGGCCACCCGGCGCACTCCGTCCTCGGGTTGCCCCCGACGCCGACAATGTAGTCAGGCACAGTCCTACCCGCGCCGCCGCCCGCCGACCCCGACCGACACGGCCTGCGGCCCGCACCGGTCGGGTGAACGTCCGCCCGGCCGGTTGCCGCCCCGGCCGGGCTCCGGGCTTTTCCGTCGATAACGGACATAGCTGCCAGTGGCGTTGACAGCGGCGCGGGCAGCTGGTGGGGTGGGCGGGCCGGACGGCCGAGGGGGGCCGGGCCGGGTCGGTGGGGGGCCGGTGAGCTGGGCGTTTCGGGCGAGGAGGCTCCGGTGCAGGCGCGGGTGTCGGTGGCGGCCGGACGGCGGCTGCGGCAGGGTCTGGAGCGCAGCGCGGCGCTGCGCGAGGTACTGAACCACCCGGCGGCGCTGGCGGCCCGCCGGACGGCGGCGCGGACGGCCCGGCAGGTGGCGCCGCGGGCCGCGGACCGCTTCATCGCGGACGTCAAGGGCACCGAGCCGCTGCTGGCCTCGGTGCGGGCCGAGCGCCGCACCGGGCGGCGGGGCAGCGCGCTGCGGGTCGCGGCGACGCTGTCGGCGGCGGCGGTGGTCGGCGGGCTGCTGGCCCCGGCCCAGGGCTTCGCCGCGCAGGCGGACCTGCGCCCCGGCCCGAGCAGCTCCGTCCCGGACGCCCCCGGGGCCCCGGACGCCCGGGGGGCCGCGGCCGTCGCGGAGGCGGCGCCGGCGCTGGGCTCGCTGACCGACCCCCGGGTGTTCCCGCGCCCGCAGGAGTCCCGGGTGGGCGGCGCGCCGGTGGCGGTGCCCCGGCAGGTGACGGTGGTGCTGGCGGACTCCGCCGACGGCCCGGCGGTGGACGCGGTGCGCGCGCTGCTGGCCCGGGCGGGCGCGACGGAGGTGCTGACCGCGGCGCAGGCCCCCGAGCACCCGGCGGCCGGGTCGCTGGTGGTGTACGTGGGCGGCCCGTACGAGGGCGCGGGCGGGGCGGTCGACCGGGCGCTGCGGCGGATCGCGGTGGCGGACGGGCTGAAGGACACCGAGGTGCCGCAGCTGGCGGGCCTGCCCCCGGGCGGCTACCTGCTGGCGTCCGGCCGGCTGCCCGCGGAGGGCGGCGGCGAGTACGGCGCGGTGGTGCTGGCGGGGGTGGACGGCACGGGCACCTTCTACGCGGCGCAGAGCCTGGCGCAGCTGCTCGCCCCGGTCGGCCCGGGGCAGGGGCAGGGCGGCGGGGGCGACCGGGGCTTCCCGGGCGTGCTGCTGCGGGACTGGCCCTCGGGCGCGGCCCGGCGCGGCACCGCGGAGTCGTTCTACGGGGCGCCGTGGAGCTCCGCGCAGCGGCTGGCGCTGGTGGACTTCCTGGGCCGCACCAAGCAGGACTACTTCCTGTACGCGCCGGGCGGCGACCCGTACCGCTCGCAGCGCTGGCGGGAGGCGTACCCGGCACGGGAGGCGGGCGAGCTGGCCGAGCTGACCGCACGGGCCCGCGCCAACCACGTGACGGTGGCGTACTCGCTCGCCCCCGGGCAGTCGTTCTGCTTCTCCTCCGGCAAGGACGCGGACGCGCTGGTCGCCAAGCTGGACGGGCTGTGGGGGCTGGGCGTGCGGGAGTTCCAGCTGGACTTCCTGGACGTGTCGTACGACGAGTGGCACTGCGGGGCGGACCGGCGCACGTTCGGCACCGGGCCGGTGGCGGCGGCGAAGGCGCAGGCCGCGCTGGTCGCGACGGTGCGGCAGAAGCTGCTGGCGCGGCACCCGGAGCTGGCGCCGCTGTCGGTGGTGCCCACCGAGTACCTGAAGCAGGGCACCACGCCGTACCGGGCGGCGCTGGCCGCCGGGCTGCCGGACGGGGTGCGGGTGGTGTGGAGCGGCGGCGCGGCCATCCCCGAGCGGGTGACGGGCGACCAGATCGGCTCCACCGCCGACCTGTTCGGGCGCCCGCTGGTCACCATGGACAACTACCCGGTGAACGACTCGGCGCCGGACCGGCTGTTCCTGGGCGGCTACACCGGGCGGGACGCCGAGGTGGCGCGGCGCTCGGCGGTGCTGCTGACCTCGGCGATGAGCCAGCCGGTGGCGTCCCGGATCCCGCTGGCGACGGCCGCCGACTTCGGCTGGCAGCCGGACGGCTACCGGCCCGGGGAGTCGCTGGCCGGAGCGCTGCGGCTGCTGACCGCGGGGCCCGCGCAGCAGGCCGCGGCGGCCGCGCTGGCGGGCAACAGCGCCTCCTCGCCGCTGGACGGCCGGGAGTCGGCGTACCTGGCGCCGCTGGTCGAGCGGTTCTGGGCGGCGGCCGAGCCGGCCTCGGGCGCGCCCGCCGACGCGGCCGAGCTGCGGGCGGCCTCTCAGCCGCTGCGCGAGGCGTGCACCGTGATGGCGGACGCGCCGCGGACGCTGGCGGGCGACCCGCTGGCGCGGGACGCGGCGCCGTGGCTGGCCCGGCTGTCGGCGTACGGCGCGGCGGGCCGGGCGGCGGTGGACATGCTGCTGGCGCAGCAGGGCGGCGACGGCACCGCGGCCTGGCAGGCCCGGCTGGAGCTGGGGCGCCAGCGCGGGGTGCTGGAGCAGAACCCGGTGACGGTCGGCAAGGGCGTGCTGGACGCCTTCCTGGAGCGGGCGGCGAAGTCCGCGGACACCTGGTCGGGCATCACCCCGGGCGCCGCGCCGACCACCACCCTGGGCACCGCGCACGACCACGGCCCGGCGCTGATGGCGGACGGCTCGGGGCAGACCTTCTACTGGTCGTCCGCGCCGCCGCAGGTCGGCGACAGCTTCGGCCTGGACCTGGGCACCCCGAAGCCGCTGGGCTCGGTGACGGTGCTGATGGGCGGCTGGGGCGACGAGCCGGACGCCCGGTCGGCGGCCGACGACTACCTGCACGACGGGGTGCTGGAGTACTGGAGCGGCTCGGGCGGCTGGCACCGGCTGGCCACCGTGCACGGGCAGCGGACGGTCAGCGCGCAGGCCCCGGCGGGCACCGTCGCCAAGGCGGTCCGGCTGCGCGCCACCTCCGGGCAGCAGACGGCCGTCGCGGTGCGGGAGTTCACCGCGGACGCGCCGGACGCGGTGGACGCCGCGGTGTCCGGCCCGCCCGCCGCGCCGGGCTCCTCGCCGGACGCGGTGCTCTCCGGCGACCCGGACTCCGCCTTCCGGGCGGCCGCACCGCCCGCCGAGGGCGACGCCCCGCTGACGGTGGAGCTGGGCTCGGCCCGGCCGCTGGACCGGCTGACCGTGCTGACCGACCCGGCGGTGCGGGCCGAGGCGACCGCGCAGGTGCGCCGGCCGGACGGCAGCTGGGCCGACCTGGGCCCGGTGCGGCCCGGCTACAACGAGCTGCGGGCCGACGGCGGACCGGTGGAGGCGCTGCGGCTGGTGTGGCGGCCGGGCGGCGAGGCCCCGGTGGTCAACCAGGTGATCCCGTGGTGGGCGGACGTCCCGGCGGCCCGGCTGACGCTGGCCCAGCCGACGCTGGACGTGGTGGCGGGCGCCGCGGCGCCCGCGCAGGCGCTGGCCACCGTGGAGTCGGGGCGGCCGGACGCGCTGACCGGCACCCTGCGGGCCGACGTCCCGGCGGTGGCCAGGGGGCTGGTGGTGGCCCCGGCCCCGGCGGTGACGGTGCCGCGCGGCGGCCAGGTGGGCGCGCCGCTGCTGGTCACGGCGGCCGCGGACACCCCCTCGGGCACCTACCGGGTGCCGCTGGTGTTCACGGCGGGCACGCTGACCGTCCGCCAGGAGCTGCTGGTGCACGTGGTGCCGCCGACCGGCGGGCCGGACCTGGCGCCGACCGCGACCGCCTCGTCCTCGGGCGACGACAGCGCGAGGACCCCGGCGGCGGCGGTCGCCGACGGCGACCCGAAGACCTCCTGGAGCTCCCCGGCCCGGGACGACGCCTGGGTGCAGCTGCGGCTGCCGCAGCCCGCCCGGCTGGGCTCGGCGGTGCTGCACTGGGGCGCGGCGTACGCCTCGGCGTACCGGATCCAGACCTCCGCCGACGGCGTGGCGTGGACCACCGTGGCGGAGGTGGGCAACGGGCAGGGCGGCGACGAGACCGTCCGCTTCGACGCGCCGGACGCGCGGTACCTGCGGGTGCAGGGCGTGGGCCGGGCCACCCGGTACGGGTACGCGCTGTCCGGTGTCGAGCTGTACGGCGTGCGGGCGCCGTAGGAGCGCGGCGGGCCGCCGGCGCTCCCGTTGCGGGGGCGGCGGCGGCCCATGAGGCGTACCGGTTGTCGTGTCGGGCAGGCCCTTGTCTGTTCAGGCGGAGAGCGGTGCGTGCTGCTCGCCGCGGCGGATCGGACGGGTGCGGACGGGGGCGGGCAGGACCGTCTCCGGATGATCGTGGTGTTCGAAGTCCCGGAACTGGTCGAGGCCGCCGTACGGCTCCAGGTAGGGCCGCCAGCGCGGGTCCTTGATCCCGGTGCCGATGACCCGCCAGGCCAGGCCGCTGGGGGCGGCCGGGGGGCGCTTCATCCGCCAGCCGAGGTCGGCGAGGTGCCGGTCGGCCTTGGTGTGGTTGCAGCGGCGGCAGGCCGCCACCACGTTGTCCCACCGGTGCTGGCCGCCCCGGCTGCGCGGGATGACGTGGTCGACACTGGTGGCGGCGGCCCCGCAGTACACGCACCGGCCGTGGTCGCGGGCGAACAGCGCCCGCCTGGTCAGCGGCACGGGGCCTCGGTAGGGGACCCGCACGAAACGGGTCAGTTTGACGACGGACGGTGCCCGGACGGCACCGGTGGCGCTGTGCAGAGTGGTGCCCGCATCCTCCAGGGCGATCGCCTTGTGGTTGAGGACGAGGATGAGGGCGCGTCGCATCGAGACGACACCGAGCGGCTCGTACGACGCGTTGAGGACAAGGACATGCGGCACGGGGCCTCCTTGGACGCCTGCGGCGCGTGGCTCGCGCCGAGTCGAGCGGGTGACCGCGCCCCGCGCGGGGCGTGATCTCCCTCAGTGTCGCCTTACGCCGTCGTACGACGCCACCATTTCTCCGTGAACGGGCCGCGCGCGTGCGGTGGGCCCGCGCACGTTCCGCCATAGCGGGTATGCCCAGCTGGCGACGCTCCTGCACGTACCGTGCGGGTGCCGGTGCGGTGCGTGTCCGGAACCGGACCGGTACCGCCGCCGGGCCGTCCGAGCGGGTGAACGGGCTCGCTACAGTGGGGCGATGCTCGCCGATTCCGCTGCCGACAGCACCGCGCCGACGTTCACCATCCCCACCACCGCCGCCGACGTGACCGACACCACCCGGCAGGCGGCCGGCTGGCTGGACGAGAACTGGCAGGGCTGGGTGGTGGACGGCGTCCGGATCGTCTTCATCCTCGGACTGGCCCTGGTGCTGCGGGCCGTGGTCCGCAAGGTGATCGACAAGCTGGTGGCCCGGATGGGGCGGCCCGCGGACGCCGACGACGACCACGGGGTGCTCGGCGGCCTGCTGGCCAACAGCGGCGTGGTCAACACCGAGCGGCGCCAGCAGCGTTCGGAGGCGATCGGCTCGGTGCTGCGCTCGGTGGCCTCCTTCACCATCCTGGGCACCGCCTCGCTGATGGCCCTGTCGGTGCTCGGCGTCGACCTGGCCCCGCTGCTGGCCTCCGCCGGTGTGGCCGGCGTGGCGATCGGCTTCGGCGCCCGCAACCTGGTCACCGACTTCCTCTCCGGCGTCTTCATGATCATGGAGGACCAGTACGGCGTCGGCGACGAGATCGACACCGGCGTGGCCACCGGCACCGTGCTGGAGGTCGGCCTGCGGGTCACCAAGCTGCGCGGCGCGGGCGGCGAGATCTGGTACATCCGCAACGGCGAGGTCAAGCGGATCGCCAACATGAGCCAGGGCTGGGGCACCGCCACCGTGGACGTCCAGGTCGGCTACCGGGAGGACCTGGAGCGGGTCGAGCTGCTGGTCCTCGAGGCCGCCGACCAGCTCGCCAAGGAGACCCCGTACGACGAGCTGATCTGGGGCCAGGTCAAGGTGCTGGGCGTCGAGTCGGTCTCGGTCGACTCCGTCCAGCTGCGGGTCCAGGCCCGCTGCACCCCCGGGAAGTCCGCCCAGGTCTCGCGCGCCCTGCGGCTGCGCCTGAAGGCCGCCTTCGACCTGGCCGGCGTCAAGCTCCAGGAGGAGGCCGCCGCCGCCACCCTCCCGGCCCAGCCGGCCGCCCCGGAGGTCCTCCCGCCGTCCGCCCTGGCCGATCCCAACTCGGCCCGCTCGCTGGCCGCCAAGCCGATACCGATGCAGAACTGATCAGCCGCCCGCCGCCGCCCGCAACAGGTCGGCCAGCGGGCGGGAGCGGCTGTCGGGGGGCCAGGCGAGCACGGTGGTGACCCGGGGGGCGTCCGGGACGGGGACGGCGGCCACGTCGTCGCGGAGCTGGGCGCGGCAGGATTCCGGCAGGAGGGCGCACGTCCGGCCGAGGGCGATCAGCTGGTAGAGCTGGGCGTGGTCGCGGATCGCCGGGCCCGGCCCGTCCGGGTGGGTGCCGTCGGGGCGCGGGTAGCGGGGGGCGGGCAGGTCCGGCAGGTCGGCCAGGTCGGCGGGGCGCAGTGCGCGGCGGGCGGTCAGCGGGTGTCCGGCGGGCAGCAGGGCGACCTGGCCCTCGGTGCGCAGTTCCTCGGTGTCCAGGCCGGTGACGGAGTCGAACGGCAGGTGCAGCAGCGCCGCGTCGGCCTCGCCGCGCCGCAGCAGGGCGCCCTGTTCGCCGTACTGGCACAGCCGCACGTCCACCGGCACCGATCCGGGCTCGGCGGCGTAGGCGGCCAGCAGTTTCGCCAGCAGTTCGGCGGACGCGCCGGCCTTCGCCGCCAGCACCAGCCCCGGCTGCCCGGCCCGGCGGGTGCGGGCCTCGGCGGCGGCCACCGCGTCCAGCGCGGTGCGGGCCTCGCGCAGCAGCACCCGGCCCGCGCCGGTCAGCGCCGCGCCGTGGCTGTCGCGTTCCAGCAGCACGGTGCCCAGCCGCCGCTCCAGCCGGGCGATCGCCCGTGACAGCGGCGGCTGCGCCATGCCCAGCCGGGCCGCCGCCCGGCCGAAGTTCAACTCCTCGGCGACGGCCACGAAGTAGCGCAGTTCCCGGGTCTCCATCCGCCCAGCCTACGGCGATACCCGCCGGGTATCGCCGGGTGCCCGGATCGGTCTTGGCCACCGCCCGGCGGCCGGCCGGAGCATGGGGGCATGAACGAGAACACGACGGACGGCAGGACGGTCGCGCTGGTCACCGGCGCGAACAAGGGCATCGGGTACGAGATCGCGGCGGGCCTCGGCGCGCTGGGCTGGCGGGTCGGGGTCGGGGCCCGCGACGAGGGGCGGCGCGCGGCGGCCGTCGAGGCGCTGCGGGCGGGCGGCGCGGACGCCTTCGGGGTGCCGCTGGACGTCACCGACGACGCCTCGGCGGCGGGCGCGGCCGCGCTGCTGGAAGAGCGCTTCGGGCGGTTGGACGTGCTGGTCAACAACGCGGCGGTGACCGGGGGCGTCCCGCAGGAACCGACCGTGGTCGACCTGGCGGAACTCCGGCTGGTGATGGAGACCAACGTGCTGGGGGTGGTCCGGGTGACCAACGCGCTGCTGCCGCTGCTGCGCCGCTCGGCGTCCCCGCGGATCGTCAACATGTCCAGCGGGGTGGGCTCGCTGACCCGGCAGTCCGACCCGGCCGGGGAGACCGGCCCGATCTCGGCGGCCTACGCGCCGTCCAAGACCTTCCTGAACGCGGTGACCGTGCAGTACGCCAAGGAGCTGCGCGGCACCGGAGTCCTGGTCAACCTGGGCTGCCCCGGCTACTGCGCCACCGACCTGAACGGGCACCGGGGCACCCGCACCCCCGCGCAGGGCGCGCGGGTGGCCGTCCGGCTGGCCACGCTGCCCGACGGCGGGCCGAGCGGCGCCTTCTTCGACGAGGAGGGACCGCTGCCCTGGTGACCGCGGCACCCGCACACCGCTCCGACGAACCGGTCACGTACCGTTGACAACTGCGGCTCGCAATTGGAAACTTTCCTAACAGTTGGCCGCAACGGCGTACGCAGAGGAGGATCGGGCCGTGACCACCCGAAAGACGCCCCGTTCCCCGCTGGCCGGTACGCCGAGCCTGCTGCGGGCCATCAACGACCGCGCCGCGCTGGAGCTGCTGCTCGCGAACGGCCCGCTGTCCCGCACCCAGATCGGGAGCCTGACCGGGCTCTCCAAGCCCACCGCCTCCCAGCTACTGGCCCGGCTGGAGGCGGTGGGGCTGGTGGTGCCGGTCGGGACGACCGCCGGCGGGCCGGGGCCGAACGCCCAGCTGTACCAGGTCAACCCGGCCGCCGGCCACGTCGCGGGCGTGGACGTGACCAGCACCGCGGTGCGGGTCGCGGTCGCCGACATCACCGGGACGACGCTGGCCGAGCACCGGGTGCCGACCAAGGGGTGGACGGCCGCGGAGACGGTGGCGCGGGTGGCCGAGGCGGTCGCGGAGACCGCGCGCCGGGCCCAGCTCGCCCCGGGGGCGCTGCGCGAGGTGGTGATCGGGATCGGCGGCGCGCCGGACCCGGTGACCGGGAAGCTGCGCTACGCCTCGCACCTGCCGGGCTGGCACTCGCCGCGGCTGGTGGAGGAGTTGGGGGCGGCGCTGGGCTCCCCGGTGTCGATCGAGAACGACGTGAACCTGGCCGCGGTGGCGGAGCAGGCCGGCGGCGCGGCCGCGGGCTGCGAGGACTTCGTGCTGCTCTGGGCCGAGCAGGGCATCGGCGCGGCGATCGTGATCGCGGGCCGGCTGCACCGGGGTTTCACCGGGGGCGCGGGCGAGGTCGGCTACATGCCGGCGCCGGACGCCCCGGTGTCGCTGGGCTCCCGCCGGAAGGTCACCGGCGGGTTCCAGGACCTCGCGGGCGAGCCGGCCGTACTGGCGCTGGCCCGCCGGCACGGGCTGCGCGGCGCCGACGCGGCGCAGGCGGTCGCCGGGGCCCTGGGCAGCGCCGGGGGCGAGGCGTTCCTGGCGGAGCTGGCCGAGCGGCTGGCGGTCGGCCTGGCGGTGATCGCCTCGGTGGTGGACCCGGAGCTGGTGGTGCTCTCCGGGGGCACGCCGACCGCGGGCGGGGAACGCCTGCGGGCACTGGTCCAGGAGGCCCTGGGCCGGATGTCCATCCCGCGGCCGGAGGTGCGGCTGTCGACCGTGCCGGGGCCGCCCGTCCTGACCGGCGCGCTGCAACGCGCCCTGGCGAGCGCCCGGGACGTCCTGTTCAGCACGCACTGAGGCGGGGTGCCCGGCGACGCCGCCGGCGCCGGCGCCGACCACCGTTCCGTTCTCCCTCGCACAACACCGCACAACGCGCCTTCGTCGAAGGCGTCACACTGACAGGGGTCAAGGGCTGATGTCCGCACTGAAGTTGGCAATCGTCGGCGGCGGTTCCACCTACACGCCGGAGCTGATCGACGGGTTCGCGCGACTGCGCGACACCCTGCCGATCGGCGAACTGGTGCTGATCGACCCGGCGGCCGACCGCCTGGAGCTGATCGCCGCGCTGGCCCGCCGGATCTTCGCCAAGCAGGGCCACGGCGCCACCGTCACCACCGCCACCGACGTCACCGCGGGCGTCCGGGACGCCGACGCGGTGCTGCTCCAGCTGCGGGTCGGCGGGCAGGCGGCGCGCAACGAGGACGAGACCTGGCCGCTGGAGTGCGGCTGCGTCGGCCAGGAGACCACCGGCGCGGGCGGCCTCGCCAAGGCGCTGCGCACCGTCCCGGTGGTGCTGGACATCGCCGAGCAGGTCCGCCGCACCAACCCGGACGCCTGGATCGTCGACTTCACCAACCCGGTCGGCATCGTCACCCGCGCCCTGCAGACCGCCGGGCACAAGGCCGTCGGCCTGTGCAACGTGGCGATCGGCTTCCAGCGCAAGTTCGCCGCCCACCTGGGCGTCGACCCGGAGCTGGTGCGCCTGGACCACGTCGGCCTGAACCACCTGACCTGGGAGCGCGGCGTCACCCTGCTCGACTCCCCCGGCGCGGCCGGCGGCCGCGAGGTGCTGCCGCAGCTGCTCGCCGAGCACGGCGAGGCGATCGCCGCCGACCTGCACCTGCCGCTGCCGGTGTTCCGCCGGCTCGGCGTCGTCCCCTCGTACTACCTGCGGTACTTCTACCAGCACGACCTGGTGGTGGAGGAGCTGAAGGTCAAGGGCTCCCGGGCCGCCGAGGTCTCCGCGATCGAGAAGCAGCTGCTGGAGATGTACGCCGACCCGGCCCTGGACACCAAGCCCGAGCTGCTCGGCAAGCGCGGCGGCGCGTTCTACTCCGAGGCCGCCGTGCAGCTGATCGCCTCGCTGCTGGGCACCGACGGCCGCACCACCGTCCAGGTGGTCAACACCCGCAACGACGGCGTGCTGCCGTTCCTGCCCGACGACGCGGTCATCGAGGTCCCGGCCGAGGTCGACGCCGCCGGCGTCCGCCCGCTGCCGCAGCGCCCGGTCGAACCGCTGTACGCGGGCCTGATCGCGGGCGTCACCGCGTACGAGCACCTGGCGCTGGACGCCGCGCTGCACGGCGGCCGGGACCGGGTCTTCGACGCGCTGCTCGCCCACCCGCTGGTCGGGCAGATCGAGCTCGCCGACCAGCTCACCGACCGGCTGCTGGCGCACAACCGCGCGCACCTGAGCTGGGCGTGAACGGCACCATGACCGCGCACCACCGCCCCAGCTCCGCGCGCCACCACGGGGGGACCGGCCGATGAGCCACTCCGCACTCCTGCCCGGCGTCCTCGCCATCGACGCCGGGAACAGCAAGACCGACCTGGCCCTGGTCGGCGCCGACGGCACCGTCCTGGCCGGTGCCCGCGGCGGCGGCTTCCAGCCGCAGCGCACCGGCCCGGCCGCGGCCGTCGCCGCGCTCGCCCCGCTGGTCGGCGACCTGGCCCGGCAGGCCGGCGCCGACTGGCGGCCCGGCGGGCGGCCGCTGACCGACCACGTCAGCGCCTGCCTGGCCAACGCCGACCTGCCGGTCGAGGAGGAGCGGCTGCACGAGGCGATCTCGGGCCACGGCTGGGCGCCGTCGGTGCACGTCGCCAACGACACCTTCGGGCTGCTGCGGGCCGGCACCGACGGGCCGCTGGGCGTCGCGGTGGTCTGCGGCGCGGGCATCAACTGCGTCGGCCTGCGGCCCGACGGGCGCACCGCCCGCTGGCCCGCGCTCGGCAAGGTCACCGGCGACTGGGGCGGCGGCGGCGGGCTCGCCGACGAGGCGATGTGGCACGCGGCCCGCGCCGAGGACGGCCGCGGCGGCCCCACCCTGCTCTCCCCGATGATCGGCGCCCACTTCGGGCTGGCGGGCGCCAACGCGGTCGCCGAGGCGATGCACCTGGGCCTGATCGAACCGTCCCGGCTGCACGAGGTCGCCCGGGTGCTGTTCGCGGCGGGCGAGGCGGGCGACCCCACCGCGCTCGGCCTGATCGACCGGCAGGCCGACGAGGTCGCCCGGCTGGCCGTGATCGCGCTGACCCGGCTCGACCTGCTGGAGCAGCCGGTGCCGGTGGTGCTCGGCGGCGGCGTGCTGGCCTCCCGGCAGCCGCTGCTGCTGGACAACCTGACCGCCCGGCTGGCGGCCGACGCGCCGCTCGCCGAACCGCGGGTGGTCGTCGCCCCGCCGGTGCTGGGCGCGGCCCTGCTCGGCCTGGACCACCTGGACGCCGGCCCCGCCGCGCAGCGCCGGCTGCGCGAGGCGTACCCGACGGC